>CAZIAG010000388.1:0-4149 GCA_964537375.1 uncultured Roseivirgaceae bacterium | reverse complement strand
CTTACCTGTCCCACGACACCTACACCGACATTATCACATTTGACAACAGCGAAACAGCGGACACAATTGAAGGGGACATTTTTATCAGCATTGACCGGGTGAGGGAAAATGCCGCTGAAAGGACAGTTGAGTTCGATGATGAATTGGACCGAGTGTTGATCCACGGAGTCCTCCACCTAATCGGGTATTCGGACAAGACCTCGGCGGAAGCGCGCCAAATGAGAAAAAAAGAAGACGCTTATCTATCTTTGCGCCATCCCAGGTAGATGTTCCACGTGAAACAGCCATTGTGGAATTGTGGATGAATTTTGTGGGCAAGTTCCGTGTTCCACGTGAAACATAAACGGGATCCTCTTTTTTCAAGTTAGAATGTTAAACAGATACGACGTCATTGTAGTAGGGGCGGGGCACGCTGGCTGTGAAGCCGCGGCGGCCGCCGCGAACATGGGCTCCACCGTCCTGCTGGTTACCATGAACATGGGGACCATCGCCCAAATGTCCTGCAATCCCGCCATGGGCGGAGTGGCGAAAGGGCAAATAATACGTGAAATAGATGCACTCGGCGGCCAGTCCGGTATCGTCTCAGACAAATCGATGATACAGTTCCGCATGCTGAACCGCTCCAAAGGTCCCGCGATGTGGAGTCCCCGAACACAAAACGACCGAATGCGATTCTCCGAAGAATGGCGCCTCACCCTTGAACGAATTCCAAACGTCCACTTCTGGCAGGAAATGGTCAGCGAAATCCTTGTCAGAGACGGTCGTGTCATCGGAGTGAAGACCAGCCTTGGAATTGAAATCCACGCCAACGCCGTTGTCCTTACTAACGGCACTTTTCTTAATGGACGAATCCATATCGGAGACAAAAGCTTCGGGGGTGGCCGCACCGGCGAAAAGGCTGCGATCGGCCTCACCGAACAACTCGTCAAACTGGGCTTCGAATCCGGACGTATGAAAACCGGTACCCCACCAAGAGTCGATGGACGTTCCCTCGACTATTCGAAAATGGAGGAACAACCCGGAGACGACGACCCTTCAAAATTTTCCTTCCTGGATACAACTCCTCCTCAAAAACAACTGAGCTGTTGGATCACCTATACGAACCCGGCCGTCCACCAAGAACTGGAGCGGGGTTTCGATAAGTCACCCATGTTCCAGGGCAGGATCAAAGGTCTCGGCCCTCGCTATTGCCCCTCCATAGAAGACAAAATCAACCGGTTCGCGGAACGAGAACGCCACCAAATATTCGTCGAACCCGAAGGTTGGAACACGGTGGAGATCTACGTTAACGGATTCTCCACATCGCTGCCCGAAGATGTTCAATACAGGGCCCTCACTAAGATCCCCGGATTCGAAAACGCCCGTATGTTCCGCCCCGGCTATGCCATCGAATACGACTACTTCCCTCCAACGCAGCTGAAGCTTACATTGGAGACTCAACTCATTGAAAATCTGTACTTTGCGGGTCAAATCAACGGAACCACCGGCTACGAGGAAGCCGCCTGCCAAGGTCTCATCGCTGGCATCAACGCACACAACAAAATCAAAGGTAAGGAGCCCTTCATCCTCAAGCGGTCAGAGGCGTACATTGGTGTGCTCATCGATGACCTCGTCAACAAAGGTACCCAGGAGCCGTATCGCATGTTCACCTCCCGGGCCGAGTATCGAATTCTGCTGAGGCAAGACAATGCCGACCTCCGCCTGACTGAAAAAGGGCATAAGCTCGGCCTCGCCTCTGACGAAAGGATGAAAAAATTCCTGGACAAGAAGGCGGACATCGACAGTCTCCTCACCGAACTCTACCAGACTAAAGCAGACCCTGCCGAGATCAACGACGACCTCAGCAACTTCAATACAGCCGTCATCCGGGAAAAGGTACCCCTCGCAAACCTCTTGCGCCGACCCCAACTTGGCATCGCCGATCTCAGGTCGCTCCATCCATCGCTCAGCAAACTGATTGGAAAATATTCCCGCGAAGTTCAGGAACAAGCCGAAGTACAAATCAAGTACGAAGCGTATATTGACCGCGAACAAAAAATTGCAGAAAAAATCGGGATGCTGGAAGACTTCAAAATAAGATCTGACTTTGACTACGATCGGGTAAAAGCGCTCTCCGCAGAAGGCAGAGAAAAACTAAAACGTATCAAACCACAAACCATCGGACAGGCTTCCCGCATCAGCGGTGTATCCCCATCCGACATTTCAGTCCTTACCGTGTATCTTGGCAAGTGATGCGGCTCATAACGCAATGTCCGGTCTGCTCCTCGGTGCAGCTACATCCTTTCCTATCCTGCCGCGACTACACCGTTTCACATGAAACGTTTTCGCTCGTGCGATGCCCGTCCTGCACCCTTGTCATTACTTCTCCCCAACCAAAGCCTGAAAACCTCGAACGCTATTACCAGTCCGACGAATATATCTCGCACTCAACCCAAACCAACTCCTTCTTCTCAGCCGCCTATCGCATTGCGCGCCAAACAAATATTCGGCGAAAGCTCCGCCTGATCTCTGCCAATACCTCTACCAAGCCGAAACGCCTCCTCGACTTCGGCACGGGCACCGGCGAATTTCTCGCAGCGGCACAACGCCGTCACATTTCCGTGGCAGGCGTGGAGCCGGCCTCCAAAGCCCGTCATCATGCCAACACGCTGACTAACGGCGCCGTTACTCAACGCCTCGATGAACAAACCGGTACCTTCGACGCCATCACCCTTTGGCATGTTCTCGAGCACGTACCCGACCTGAACGAACAATTCGAAACCCTCGTCGCTCGCTTGGAAAAAAATGGCACAATGTTTATTGCTGTCCCGAACCATCAAAGCCTTGATGCTAAACATTACGGCGTTAACTGGGCGGCCTACGACGTTCCCCGCCATTTGTGGCATTTCACTCAACAAAGCATGGCACAGTTCCTGAAAAAACACGGGATGAAAATAACGACCATAATCCCCATGAAACTCGACGCGTTCTATGTGAGCTTGTTAAGCGAAAAGTATCTTCGCGGTGCCCGAAACGTCTCGGCTTCGATTCAGGCCATACTCAACGCCTGGAGGTCCAACCGAGCCGCGAAGAAAACCAATGAATACTCAAGTCTAATCTACGTCGCCAGGAAATGAATATTCGCAAACACTTTGCTCCCCTTTCTTTCATACTCCTCCTTGCCGTCTCCTGCGCAAAGCAGACCAGTCCAACTGGGGGTCCCAAAGACAAAACTCCGCCAAAACTCGTGTCCTCCAACCCAAGCCATGGCACCGTCAACTTCAAAGGAGAGGGAATCACCCTTCAGTTTGACGAATTGATTCAGCTCAACAACCCAAAAGAAGAATTTCTCGTTACTCCCTCAATTGGAAATGAGTTCGAGGTAAAAGCAAAACGAAACACCGTCCAAATCCTTTTCAATACTGAGCTCGAAGCCAACACGACGTATAACATCAACTTCCGCGATGCCATCCAGGACATCACCGAACGCAATCCGACCAAAAACCTCCAACTCGCCTTCAGTACTGGACCCTACCTCGATTCCTTAACGATTAAGGGTAAAGTCTTCGACCTCCTCACCGGAAAACCCGTAGAAGATGCCACCGTGGCCATCCATCCGCCTATCGACACATTCAGCATATTCGACCACACACCAAACTACCTTACAAAGACCAACAAACAAGGTCAGTATACTCTCGACAACCTCAAACCCGGCACCTACTATCCCTACGCTATCCTCGACAAAAACCGCAACCTTCGTGCTGATACTCGCTCCGAGAAATACGCCTTCTCCACAACACCCCTTCAGCTCTCTGCCGACACTTCATCCATCAATCTCTACCTCCTCAAACTCGATGCCCGGCCGCTCGCCGTCACGAGCGCACGACCATACAACACCTACTTTAATATCAAAACCACCAAGTCCCTCACAACATTCCAGGTCACCGCTCCTGATAGCTCCACCCTCTACTACGGCTTCGGCGAAGATCAATCAAACATTCGTATCTACAACACTCACCCGACAACCGACAGTCTTCTTATCCACATTACCGGCCTTGACAGCATCGGTTTTCAACTGGACACCGCTCTTTATATGAAATTCCTTGACCGACCCGCAACTCCCGAGTCATTCACATTCACCGTCAATCAATCCTCGTTACTCACGAGTAA
>CAZIAG010000387.1:0-4152 GCA_964537375.1 uncultured Roseivirgaceae bacterium | reverse complement strand
TCGCGGAACATTGACGCGTTTTCGTGGTCTGCTGCGAGGGCGCAGGTTGGGTCGATTTCGGGGGAGTCACCGACGCGGGCGTAGCCGATGACCCCGGCTGAGGCTTCGTTTGAGTTGGAGGCTTACAAACGCTGCATGGATCGTATAATACCTTCGCTTGTTCGAGCTTCATTTCAATTTTGCTTTGTCGCAGGTACTGACAGGACTCACGATGATATTTCTTGCCTGTCTTGGTGACGTAGACAGTTTGTGCAAGGGATTGATGCGCCAGGGCAACAATGAATCCGGCGAGCATCAGAAGCGGAATGCGACCAATTATTCTTTGCATGATGGTCTAATCGTAGATCTATTCTAATTGATCGTCCATAATTGGACACTTCATTTTTCCGACCGCTGCCAAATTACCTCCCCTGGCGACCTGTCCGTTTTTCCATTACCTGACATCGAGGAACGTCCATCGATCGTGGCGTTGGACAAACCAGAGTTTCTCAGTCGGCAGGAACCCCCAAAGCGTCATTGAGTGACGGCGCGTGTCCCGAGGAGTTTCCGCATACTTCAAGGCCACTTCGATATATCGCACGTTGTCACTTTCGAAGATCAGGTCGACCGCGCAAGTAGTGTCGTTGACGATCGCGATATCGCCGAGACGGTACGTTGGTTTACGACGATTCACAATGGCATACCGCACCATGCCTTCGGCTCGTTCTCCAAGAATATACATGTCGACCGAATCTAAACCGTAGCCGGTCTCAGGAGTCAGGTTGGAAATGTTTACCGCCAGGACCGCTTGCACATTCTTCCTTGCCCGCGCGGTGCTATATCCATTATGAAATTCATATTCATTGCGATAGTACGATCTCTGCGAGTGGTAGGCATGATAGGCGTCGCTGATCTTTTTATCACCTGCAGGTACCGCTCCAGATTGTTTCAATGCTTCTAGACGTTGCACGCGGATCGTTTCGTCAATCAGGGCAATTCGTTTCTCTACGGCTTGTTTAATAGTTTCTGGGGGAAGGGAGTTTGAACTGAAGTAGAGATACGCGAGGAAGCCAAGCACCGTCATCAACGCAATGGTGGCGACCGTCATGACGTATCGCGCCACCCCAGGAGAAGCTGTCTTTGCCGGTCGGTCTTTATATATTTTTCGAATGATTTCGTCCGCTACGCAGGCCGGCCCCCCATCTGTAGAAACGCACCATCGGTCTTCCATGAACGGAAACTTTGCGACAACTTCGGCCAAAGTGGTGTTGTGAAGCACCGGAAGAATCTTCTGTTCCCCCTTCGTTTCTTCGTAAAGCAGGGCGTACAACTCCTGCGTGGGCCAGATTTTCTGCATGGATGTCGGACTGAAAATCACTATTCCATAACGGGATTCTGCCAACCCCTGGTATATGGAGTTATGGATACTGTCGCCAATGGTAAACTCTCTCCCCGAATACCAGATTGCCAGACCCGCGGCCTTGAGCCGCTCATCGAGTTCATTGGCGATCGATATCTTGTCCTCTACCGCATGCGATATGAACGCATCGTACTTGTACTTTCGCTTCCCCATTCAAAAGCGGTTTGGCTCAAGGTAATGCAAAGAAGGTTGGTTTATTAAGCTTTTTTCCGAACGCGACGAAATAGCTTCCCGGGCCTAGCTGACGAGTTTCAAATGTCGCATCAAGACTTCGCGGTATTCCCGGCTCACGGGCACCTCCTTCGTCCCCATGAGAATGGTGTTGCCATTCAGTCCCGTAATCCGATTGACGTTTACCACGTAAGACCGATGAACCTTTAGGAAGGAGCCGTTGTCAACCTGTTCGTGAATGCGATTCATGCTGTTGGATAACACGACTACCCCGGACATCGTCGTGAGCTCACAATAAGCTCGTGCGGCCTTAAGATATAGAATTTCATCACAGGCGACTTTGACGTAGGACTGATTCTCTGTTCGGAGGAACACGTGAGCATGTACCACCGGCACTCTTCTTGAAGAGGCATTAGCATTGAAAAATGCAATGTCGATCGCCCTGACAAGTTCGGCCGCGTTGAAAGGCTTGGCCAGGTAGTTTGAAGGCATAGCCCTTTTTGCTTTCTCGAAAGTCGGTTGATCGGTGTGCTCGGTGAGAAAGATTATCGGCGTGTCGAATTCATCGCGAATCATGCGCGCGGCCATCACCCCGTCCAGTTTACCGGCGAGGTGAATGTCCATGAGGATAAGATCCGGCAACGTCGCGCGGACTGCGTGTAGAGCGTCCTCACCACGGTCGCAAACGCGGATGACTTCAATGCCGTGTTTATCGAGTACGGCGACGATAATTTCGGCAACCAACGCCTGGTCCTCAACGACAAGGACGCGGATATTTTCTTTCATGATGAGATTGGTATGTGCAAGTAAATGTGTGTTCCATTGTTGTTTCGAATTTCAAAATTGCCACGCAATTGTTGCACAAGGGTGCTGATCAGACTTAAGCCAAACGAATGCGATGGCGTGGAGACTTGTCCCTCCGGAATTCCGCGCCCGTTGTCGTTGATCTCCATCGAAAGGTAGTTCTTTTCTGTCAACGTCGCGCATATTCCGAGCTGGGGATTAGCGTGACCATTGTACGCGTGCTTAAGTGCATTGCTCACGATTTCGTTGAGGATGAGCCCTACCGGTATAGCCTTGTCTACATCAACTGATAAATTTGTTTCAATGTTCAGTGTTAGGCGGAGGTCTTTCGCTGTATAACCGAACGAATGCACCAGGTATTGAACGAGTTCACTTATATACTCATGAAGATTTATTTCTCGGTTGTCGTCGGTGTGGTACAGTCTTCGGTGAATGAGTGCCATAGCATTTACCCTGCTTTCCCCTGCTCTGACAGCTTCAATGGCGTTTTGATCAGTAAGGCGCTGGGCTTGAAGCATAAAGATGCTGGAAAGAATCTGGAGGTTGTTCTTCACACGGTGGTGTAGCTCCTTCATTAAGAGTTCCACGCGTTGTTTGCTTTGCTTTTCGGTTCTGAAGTTATAATATATAAGGCCGGCTACGGCCGCAAGCAGGACCAGTATTCCTGTGAGCGATATAACGGCGATCTTACGGGTCTCGAGCTGTGATTGACTCAGTTGTTCTCTTTCGTGAAGCCATGCAATCTCCTCATCTTTCTTTTCGGTTTCAAACCGAACGGTTAATGCCCGGAGAGTTCGTTCCTTTTCGATCGTGAGGAGACGATCTTTCAGTTGCATCAGTTCTTCGGTCACAGCCATTGCTTCCGCGTGATTCCCGTTCGACCTATAGATACGCACCGCAATTTCAAGCACCCGACGCAGAATGTTTGGACTCCCGGTTTCACGCGCCAGGTCCTCAGCCTCTCGCAGGTGGCGCTCTGCGTCAGGAAGGTGCCGTCGCGCCAGTTCGAGTTCGGCCAGGTTGGTTAGCGTCACCGCGAGGTCAGCGCGATCGTTGAACTCGCGCTTGAGCGCAGCTGACAGTTTAAAATATTCTTCTGCCCGTGGGAGATCACCGCTCTTCAGGAGGGCTTCGCCAATGATGTTCAACGTGCTCGAAAGGCCGTTGCGGTCGCCCGCGTCCTGCTTGATGGTCATCGCGCGAAACAGGTTTGACAGCGCACTGTCGTACAGTTCGAGTGCCAGGTAAACTTCGCCTATGTTCGTGTACGACAAAGCTTCCAACCGTTTCCTTCCCAACTGTTTCCGTACAACGAGTGCGCGCTGGTGATACTCAAGGGCCTTTTCGTAGTCACCAATCTTTTCATAGACAAAGGCGATAGTGCTGTAACATGAAGCAGTTTCCCGGTCCTTTCCTTCTCGCTCAAGCTTTCTTAGCAGGCGAAATGCGTTTTCGAGAGCTTCATCATAAAGGCCAAGGTCTTTATATGTTGCGACCACGTTCGTCTCGATGGTTACGATGAGTGCAGAGTCAGCGAGTTGTGTCGCCAATTGGTGCGCCCGTTGGAAATAGTGCAATGCGCTGTCGGCGAAACCCGTTTCATTAAACGCGCCAGCCAATCCGTTTAAGGCATTAGCGTGCGTTGCCTTCGGCGAGCGATCAATCGAAATAGCCAGGCGGTAGTATGCGGCAGCGCTGTCGCAATTCCCGATATTATTGAAATATTCATACCCCAGCACCGTTGCGTAGTACGCGGCCATTGCACTATCGCTTTGCAG
>CAZIAG010000386.1:797-4186 GCA_964537375.1 uncultured Roseivirgaceae bacterium | reverse complement strand
ACCGGTGGACCGGCTGACAAGAGCAAGTTGATCCACCCCAACGACCGCATTATCGGCGTGGGCCAGGGTGAGGACGGAGAGGTTGTCGATGTCATCGGTTGGAGAATCGATGACGTGGTAAAACTTATCAAAGGTCCCAAAGGAACCAAAGTCCGTCTCCGCATATTACCGGCAGAAACCGGTATAAACGGTAAGCCGCAGGAATTCGTCCTCGTTCGCGACAAGATCAATCTCGATGACCTGAAAGCGAAGAAGAACATTATTACCTACCAGAAGGACGGGAAGCCTCTGCAGCTGGGCGTAATCACGATTCCGAGCTTTTATATGGACTTTGATGCGGCACGGCGCGGCGACAAAAACTACACAAGTACTACCCGCGATGTGCAAAGGTTGGTAGGTGAGCTGGTAGCAGCCGGTGTTGACGGATTGGTTATCGACCTGCGCAACAACGGCGGTGGTTCGTTGGAAGAAGCCATCGACCTGACGGGTATCTTTATCAAGAACGGACCAGTCGTCCAGGTAAAGGACAGCCGAAACGTGATCAAGGTGGGAGCAGACGAAGATCCGTCCATCGCATACGAGGGTCCACTGGTTGTACTGACCAACCGATTCAGTGCTTCTGCGTCAGAGATATTCGCGGGGGCCATGCAGGACTACAACCGTGGCGTTGTCGTGGGGGAGTCCACCTATGGCAAAGGGACGGTTCAGACGGTCATTGACCTGGGGCGTTTTATCCGAGATCCCAACGATGAAGTGGGGCAGTTGAAACTTACTTTCCAGAAGTTCTACCGGGTGACCGGAAGCAGCACCCAACACAAGGGTGTTACTCCCGACATTCAACTTCCATCCGCACTCGATCCCGAACAATTTGGAGAAAGTTCCAGTCCGAGCGCCTTGCCCTGGGATGAAATAGCAGGTACGTTCTACCAGAAGACGCCCCTGGTCAGCGACCGTGTAATCTCCGGCCTGGCGCGCGCTTACAATGAACGGATCAAGACGGATTCCCTGCTAAACAAGTTTATCAAGGAAACGGAACGGGCGAAAAGGAACCTCCAGGATACACGCATTTCGCTGAACGAAGAAGTTCGGAAGAGAGAGCTTGAGACCGAGGCGGAGAGAACCCCGGCAAACCGGCTTGATACCAGTCTCGAAAAGAAGGAAGCGCTTCACGTGTCCGACTTGCACGAGATCGACGACGAGTATCTCAGGGAAGGGCTCTTCGTCCTCACGGATTTGATCACGACGAAAATTGGTTAGCGGCTGACCGGAACGGGCGTGAGTATATAGCCTTTTTCTTTCAAAAGGGCCAGCATGCCGCGTTCTCCTTCGAGGTGCGCAATACCCACGGCTATGAAGGATGGTCTATCGTGAACCATCTTGTCAATCACCGGAAGCCATTCAGCGTTTCTTTTGTAATAAAATTCCTCTATGAATTGCGTATTGCCTTCCATGGGGTGAACTGTATACGCGAAAATCTTTTCCAGGTCGCCATGGAAATATTCTGCAACTAGGGCATTGAACTCCGATTTCTGTTGGTCAAAATTATCTACGCTATGCAATAGCGCTTTGACCTGGTCCTCTATGGTGTAGCTCTTAAGGGCTTGGGCCTCGCGTGTGATCGGCTCGAGACTATAGGTTTCCAGATTATATTTTTTTGCAAGCTTAAGGAGTTCAATGTCAAAGAATTTCACGTTTTCACCCAACGATAATCGGGTCATCGCAATCGACAAGGCAAGGGGGACCATGCGGGCATACGTCTTTTCGAATTTGCCGCTCGATACCCCGAACTCGGCATCGAAAAATGAGAGAAGTCGTTCGTAGTCCTGCTCGGATAGTACCGACTTTAAAGATTGTCCCTTCGGAAAATGAAGGACTTCGTTGAGTTCGTGCTGTGCATGATGATCGACTTGATCTTCAATGGCAAAGATCTGCACTTTCTTTATTCGTTCTTCCACCTGCGGTGGGATGAAGAATTCTTTTTCACCGATGAACTTGAGCGTGCCCATCAGATAGGATGGTGCCTTCAAGTCGTTGCCTGAAATTTCCCAAAGAATCGACTGTTGTGCAAAAGCCGTGGAAACGGAAAGTATTCCCAGGAATGCTATTGAATAAAAACGACGTAATTGCATGGGCTCTTTTAACTGGTTTCTAAAGTTTGCCATAAATATAGAAGAAAAAAATTTGGCTCATTTCTTCATTTTATTACTTATTTTCGAAGTTTTACGCCTCGGTACATGAGTGAAGAACTTTTAAAGGCGATCATCCAACTTTTTGCCATTGTTGCGCGTGAGCGCATTACTGACGAGGAGAGGACCAACGTTAAAGAGTTTCTCAGCCTGCATCTCAACCGCGAGGCGACGGCCTACTACCTGAAGCTGTTCGATGAACTAAGCCAGAGCCACAAGATTGAAACGGCACAGGACCTGAGCAGCCTGGACCTTGACACGCAACAGTTCGTCGATGACTGGGCGCGCATCATGCAAATTGTGAAGCAGGTCAACCAAGCCCTGACCATGCAGCAAAAGATGGTGCTCGTCGTGAAGATCATCGAACTTGTTCATGCAGAAAATGAAATCTCAGATCGCCAGGGCAACCTCATCTTTTATATCGGCCAGGCACTCAAGATTCCCAAGGCCGACATGCAGGCTATCAAGAATTTTGTTACAGGGAAAGACATCGACGAGCTCGCCTCCAGGAATGTGCTGATTATTGATGAAGGCTCCGATGAGAAACCGTATCCGGGCCCGCGCATCATTTCAAAGAACCTGACCGGGCTGATTGCCGTCCTCAGGATTCCTGATGCGGAAACCTATTTTATCAAGTACCTCGGCATTACGACGCTATATCTTAATAGCATTCCCTTGAAGAGCCGGAAGGTTGATATTTTTCCGACTGGGAGTACGATTCGGGGTGACAAGATCGAGACGATTTACTATTCTGATATCGTGAGCCGCTTCCTGGTCGGTGAGAGCCAGGCGCGGTTAACCTTTACTGCTGATCACGTATTCTACCATTTCCGTTCAGGAAGGGCGGGACTGCAAAACGTCAACATCGCCGAACAAGGGGGTAAACTGATTGGCCTGATGGGCGCATCGGGTTCGGGTAAGTCTACCTTGCTGAACGTCCTCAACGGCACGGAAAAGCCATCCAGCGGAAGGGTTACGATCAACGGCATCGACATCCACGAGCATCCCGAAAGGGTTCAGGGGGTGGTTGGGTACATCCCCCAGGACGACCTGCTTATTGAAGACCTGACCGTTTTCCAGAACCTATATTACGCCGCACGCCTTTGCTTCGGACACTACACCGAAGAGGAGACGACAAAGCTCGTCGATCAAGTACTGCTTAGCCTGGGGTTATCCGAGATCCGCCATTTGCGTGTCGGATCT
>CAZIAG010000386.1:0-787 GCA_964537375.1 uncultured Roseivirgaceae bacterium | reverse complement strand
AAGACAATCAGTGGTGGACAACGCAAACGCCTGAACATCGGCCTGGAGTTGCTAAGAGAGCCGGCGGTGCTTTTCGTCGATGAGCCGACTTCGGGGCTTTCGTCCCGCGACTCTGAAAATATCATGGACCTCCTGAAGGAATTGTCCTTGCGGGGGAAAATGATCTTCGTGGTAATCCACCAGCCGTCGTCCGACATCTTTAAGATGTTCGACACACTGATCATCATGGACTCCGGTGGATTCCAGATTTATTACGGCAACCCGGTCGAGGCAGTCCGATACTTCCGGGAGATGATCAACGCCGCAAACAAAGCGCAGGGTGCCTGTCCGGAGTGCGGGAATATCAATCCTGAGCAAATCTTCAGTATCATTGAGACCAAGGTGGTGAATGAATACGGTCGGCTGACCAATACGCGAAAGATTTCGCCCGGGCAGTGGTACCAGTACTTTAAGCAAAATATCAAGATACCGAAGATCAGCCACGTCACAGAGCAACTGCCCGTCGTTCAGGAAATTCCGAACTGGTTCAAGCAATTCAAGGTTTTCTCCAAACGGGACGTGCTGGCGAAACTGGCGAATAAGCAATATCTCTACATCAACCTTTTTGAGGCGCCCGTACTGGCATTTTTCATCGCCTATATGGTGAAGTACTACAACGTGCTGGACGGCCGTTCGGAGTACAGCTTTTATAACAACGCAAACATTCCCGTGTACTTTTTCATGAGTGTAGTGGTTGCGTTGTTCTTTGGGTTGACGATGAGTGCAGAAGAGATCTTTCGCGATCGAA
>CAZIAG010000385.1:336-4189 GCA_964537375.1 uncultured Roseivirgaceae bacterium | reverse complement strand
TCCACGTCGACCGGCCTGAAGGTGCCCAACCCGATGTGAAGGGTGATAAACGTCATGTCGACGCCTTTAAGTTGCAGCCTTTTCAGAAGCTGGCGCGTAAAGTGCAAGCCAGCGGTCGGAGCGGAGACCGCGCCTTTGTGCCTGGCGTAAATGGTTTGGAACCGTTCCTTGTCTTCTGGTTCGACCTTGCGCTTGATGTATTTCGGGAGGGGTGTTTCTCCCAAGGTCTCAATTACCTTATCGAATGCCTCGGAATCACCGTCGAATAAGAAACGAATGGTGCGTCCCCTTGATGTCGTGTTGTCGATGACCTCAGCGACCAGGTCGCCGTTGCCGAAGTACAATTTGTTGCCTACCCGGATTTTTCTGGCTGGATCCACCAATACATCCCAGAGATGCATTACGGCGTTCAGTTCACGGAGAAGGAAAACTTCGATCTTGGCGCCGGTCTTTTCCTTTCGGCCGTAAAGCCGGGCCGGAAATACCATAGTGTCGTTACCGACCAAAACGTCTCCCTCGTCCAGGTACTCGACGATTTCCTTGAAGACCCGATGTTCAATTTTTCCGGTATCCTTGTGAACCACCATTAATCTTGAATCGTCGCGGTTTTCCGCCGGGCGGTTCGCAATCAGGGTTGTCGGAAGGTCAAATTTGAATTCGGATAACTTCATAGGGTCACAAGCACAGTCCGCCTAATCAAGGCAATTTTTCAAAATAAGGTTGCAAAAATAATGTCAGAATCAAGTTTTCCGACAAACGAGGCCCAATTTTTCAATTTTGTAACAAAAAACCCCTTTTATTGGTCATATAGAGTAATTCGGTTGGAAATATTCCGACAAACCCCACAGAAACGAATCCGTTTAATACCCGGGATGCGCGCGATACGACAGATCTATGAAAGCTTTCAGTTTGCCTGGCGGGCACTGCGGTCTAACCTGATGCGTACGATTTTATCGCTGCTCGGCGTCACCGTTGGTATTTTTGCCATCATCACCGTATTGACGTTCGTCGACTCGCTGGAAAAGAACATCAAGGACAGTCTCAATTTTCTCGGTACGGGAGTCATTTACGTGGAAAAGTGGCCTTTTCTTGCTGACAATAACGGCGAATACAAGTGGTGGGAGTTTTGGAGGCGCCCCAATGCCTCATATGCCGAATACAATTTCCTCCGGGAGAACCTCAAGAACCAGAATGGCATTGCCATCTTCGCCGGTCGCGGCAACCAGCTTATTCGGTACGAAAGTAATAGCATCGGCCAGATCCGCCTGATCGGCGGGTCCCAGGGCTACAACGACATTTTCGAAGTAGACCTTGTCAATGGCCGCTACTTCACGCCCCAGGAACTGGAGTCTGGCCGCAACGTTGTCATCATCGGCCATGAAGTAGCAAACGCGCTCTTCCCGAACGGTCGTGACCCGATTGGCCGAACGATCAAAATACGGAATCTTAAATACGTGGTCATCGGTGTTATTCGACGTGAGGGACAGAGTTTTATGGGAACGCCGAGCAACGATTACGCCGCGATCATCCCGTACCAGGCATTTCGAAAACTTTTCCAGACAGGTACCGGCGCATGGAATGAAACGACATCCCGGATCGGCATAAAGGGTTACGAACAGGACGTCGGCCTGGTTCAGTTAGAGAATGAGATCAGGGGAATGCTGCGCGTTCGGCGGGGGCTGCGACCTACGGAAAAAGATAATTTTGCTCTTAACCGTCCGGAAGCTATCGCCAATGTGGTCGGACAGTTGTTTGATGGAGTGAGCTTCGCGGGTTGGATCATTGGTGGCTTCTCGATTCTGGTCGGTGGGTTTGGAATCGCCAACATTATGTTTGTTTCCGTCAAGGAGAGAACATCCATCATTGGTTTGCAAAAATCCCTCGGAGCCCGAAACTACTTCGTGCTGTTCCAGTTTCTTTTCGAAGCGATCTTTCTGAGCTTGATTGGTGGGCTTGCTGGTCTGACACTAGTTTACCTATTAACGTTTGTCCCGATGGGAGACCTGGTCGTCACGCTAACCCTTCAGAACATCATGATAGGATTGACTGTTTCTTCGGTGATCGGGCTGGTGTCTGGCATAGTACCCGCTGCCGTGGCCGCCAGGTTAGATCCCGTCGTAGCCATCCGCGCGTAGGGTACTTGTGCCGCGTTGTAGCAATTGTTAATCCGTTCAACCAATCATTGCGAATCTCTCATGTCCTGAGTATCTTCGTTGTGCCCCATGAATGCCATTCGCTTGACCCTCGAGAGTTTCCGGTTCGCCTGGACCGCCCTAAAGTCAAACCTTTTAAGAACGACGCTTTCCCTGCTGGGGGTGACGGTAGGCATCTTTGCCATTATCACCGTGCTTACGTTGGTTGATTCCCTTCAGCAGAACGTCAAGGACAGCTTCAACTTCCTTGGAACCGATGTTATCTACGTCGCGAAGTTTCCCTGGGATGGTGGTCGAAGCGATGGAGGTAGCGGTGGACGAGATTGGTGGAAAGCATACCTGCGGCGACCAAACCCCTCTTATAATGAGTACAAATTCCTCTCCGCGCACCTTCGCACATACAGCTCCCTGTCGATCTATGCGATCGCCGGCGGGGTGACGGCCAAGTATGAGAATAACAGCATCGGTCAGTTGTTGTTGCGCGGAGCATCTGAGGGTTACAACGACATCTTCGAGGTAGATATCCTCGAAGGGCGCTATTTCACCCGCGACGAACTCGCCGGTCGGAATGTGGTCGTAATCGGGGCAGAAGTCAAGAAGGCATTGTTCGGAGAAAGTGGGGACGCGATCGGAAAAAGGATTAAGATCAAGGGGCTGAAATTCGTCGTCATCGGCGTAACACGCCGGCAGGGGCAAAGCTTTTTGGGAACACCGAGCAATGACTACAGTCTGATCATTCCCTATGACACATTTCGAAAGTTCTACGTCACCGGGACCGGACGAGTCAGGGAACTTGGATCGATGATCGGTGTCAAAGGCCTTCCGACCGATGTAGGTTTGGTGAATCTAGAGAGCGACCTTCGTGGGTTGCTGCGTACACGACGCGGCCTCAAGCCGAATGAGAAAGATACTTTTGCGCTCAATCGGCCGGAGGCAATCCTCCGCTCGATCGAACCGGTGTTCGATTTCATGCGGGTGGCCGGTTGGATCATTGGTGGGTTTTCGATGCTTATCGGTGGATTTGGCATCGCGAATATCATGTTTGTTTCGGTCAAGGAACGGACCCCGATCATCGGTCTGCAAAAATCGCTCGGCGCAAAGAACGGATTCGTCCTTTCTCAATTCCTTTTTGAGGCAATCTTCCTCAGCATCATTGGTGGCATGGGCGGTCTGGTCCTGGTTTACTTGATTACGATGTTGGACTTTGGATCGCTCGTCGTCAATCTTTCTGTTGCGAATATCGTCCTCGGTTTGGGGGTAGCCAGTGTGATCGGTCTTGTTTCCGGTATTGTGCCGGCGATGATGGCTGCGCGCATGGATCCGGTGGAAGCGTTGCGGCAAGGTGGTTAGAAAAAAAAGCCAGACGTTACGCCTGGCTTTCTTCAGTTTGAGACCAACGACTAACCTTTTTCTTCGACTGGCTCCTCTTTGGGGGACGTACCCAGTTTTTCCCTGATCTTTTTCTCGAGTTCGTCCATCAGTTCAGGGTTGTCTTCAATCAGTTGCCTAACGGCGTCGCGACCCTGTCCGAGTTTGTTGCCCGAGTAGGAGAACCACGAACCGGACTTTTGGATAACGTCGACTTCCACACCGAGGTCGAGGATCTCACCTGACTTGGAAATGCCTCTTCCATACATGATATCGAATTCAACGACCTTGAATGGAGGCGCGACTTTGTTTTTTACAACCCTAACCTTGAC
>CAZIAG010000385.1:0-326 GCA_964537375.1 uncultured Roseivirgaceae bacterium | reverse complement strand
TCGGACCGATGCATAAAACTTTAACGCATTTCCACCGGTGGTCGTCTCTGGGTTGCCGAACATCACGCCGATTTTTTCCCGGAGCTGGTTGATAAAGATACAGGCGCATCCCGTTTTGCTGATGGTTCCCGTCAGCTTTCTCAACGCCTGTGACATCAGTCGGGCTTGAAGACCCATCTTGCTTTCACCCATTTCACCCTCCAATTCGCCCCTGGGTACCAGTGCCGCGACGGAGTCGATGACTATGATATCGATCGCACCCGACCGGATCAGGTGGTCGGCTATCTCCAGCGCCTGTTCACCGTTGTCAGGCTGGGAAATGAGGA
>CAZIAG010000384.1:0-4227 GCA_964537375.1 uncultured Roseivirgaceae bacterium | reverse complement strand
TAGAGTTCCTGGAACACCGGAAGGGTTGCCGCCTTGAAACGTTTCTTCCAATCGAGTGCGCCGCGTTGGGCAGTGGTCGAGCAGTTGGCGTACATCCAGTCCATGCCGTTTTCTGCGACCAACGGCATCAATGACTGTGTGAGTTCTTCCACCGTCTCATTGAACGCTTCTGATGGCGAATGACCATTTGCGCGAAGTACTTCATACTGCGCTTCGAAGATACCGGCGATCGCACCCATGAGGGTTCCGCGTTCACCGGTAAGGTCGGAGTAAACTTCCTTTTTGAACGTTGTTTCAAAAAGGTAACCGGAGCCGACGCCGATCCCGAGGGCAATAGCCTTTTCCCGGGCATTGCCGGAAGCATCCTGAAACACGGCATAGCTGGAATTGATTCCTTTGCCTTGCAGGAACAGCCGCCGAACCGACGTACCGGAGCCCTTCGGTGCTGCAAGAACAACGTCAATATCCGGAGGAGGAACGATTCCTGTCTGTTCTTTGAAGGTGATCGCGAACCCATGAGAAAAGTAGAGCGTCTTGCCTTTTGTCAGGTGCGGCTTAATGGTCGGCCATAACGCGATCTGTCCCGCATCGGATAGAAGGAACTCGATGACCGTCCCTCTTTTCGCGGCTTCTTCGATCTCAAACAATGTCTCACCGGGTACCCACCCGTGTTCAACCGCCTTTTTCCAGGTCTTGGTGCCCTTGCGTTGTCCAACGATAACGTTGAATCCATTATCGCGTAGGTTGAGCGCTTGTGCAGGTCCTTGCACGCCGTATCCGATTATTGCGATAGTTTCATCCTTCAGTATGTTCAACGCTTTCTCCATCGGAAATTCTTCCCGGGTGACCACTTCTTCTACTACTCCGCCAAAATTGATCTGTGCCATAGTCGTTATTGTTTTTTTAATGTTAGGTTGAATCTTCTCTTAGGTTCCGTGTTTAGGCTACTTGTCGGTTCTTTTGCTCGCTGAGCTCATAATACATCGCGCTACCTTCGTGGTAGTCCGCGGCCTCCACTTCAATCAGTTTTTCAAGTTGGTGTTTCACTTTTTCCACCAGTTCGGTCGTTGTGTAGATTAGGATGACGGCGCCGCCACGCGTGAAATCGTCGTCGTTCTCGTGAGCGATGAGTTTTTTTATCCGTACCCTGCGCCTGTTCAATACGTTGACGATCCGGTTTAGTATGGAAAAATTGTTATCGGCCGAGACATGTAATGTGAATTCCTTTTTCATATGTGCAGGCGTTTGAATTACTATTCTAAGCAGGCGGCTCAAGCAATACGTCCGATACACAACCACCTGCAGGAACCATCGGGAATACATTGTCCTCCTTCTCGACGATGGCTTCCAGGAAATATGGACCCTCGCCGGCGAGCATTTTGTCGATCGCACTGGTCAAATCCTCCCGATGCTCCACCTTTTGCGCGGCGATGCCATAAGCCGTAGCAATCTTGACAAAATCCGGGTTCATCATTTCAGTAAACGAATACCGTTTTCCGTGGAAGAGCTGTTGCCACTGGCGCACCATTCCGAGGAACGAGTTATTCAGCACGAGGATTTTCACGCCGATGTTGTACTGCATGATCGTCCCCAATTCCTGTATGGTCATCTGGTAACCGCCGTCGCCGATAACGGCGATGACTTGCTTGTCGGGTCTGGCCATCTTGGCACCGATGGCTGCCGGCAAGGCAAATCCCATCGTGCCGGCTCCACCTGATGTAATGTTGGTCCGCGCCTGATTGTATCGATAGTAACGTGATGTCGCCATTTGATGTTGACCGACGTCGGTGACGACAATAGCTTCGCCTTTTGTCACCTCCGACAAGTGGTTAATCACTTCGCCCATACTCAGCTTACCCGAGGGATTGAATTCCCTGCAGGTGACCTTTTCGTATTCGACGGCGTTGAGTTTTCGAAAACTCTCAATCCATGCGTCGTGACGATTGGGCTTGCATCGTTCCAGCAACGCGAGCAGCGCTTCACGTGCGTCGGCGTGGACGGCGACGTCGGTGTGGACGATCTTGCGTATTTCCGCTTTGTCGATGTCGATGTGAATGATCTTTGCTTGCTTCGCGTATCGGCTAACGTTACCCGTCACGCGATCGTCAAAACGCAGTCCAATTCCGATCAGCACATCGCATTCATTTGTGTTCACGTTGGCGCCGTAGTTTCCGTGCATGCCGAGGAAGCCAACGTAATTCGGGTGGTTAGTGGGAAAGCACCCCAGTCCCAATAACGTACAGGCTACAGGTATTCCGGTCTTTTCGGAGAAGGCCAGCAGTTCCGAAGATGCCCCTGACAGAAGTATACCCTGGCCGGCAAGGATGTATGGACGCTTTGCGTTGTTGATCAGTGTAGCCGCAGCCGCTACCTCGTCTGTCTGAAGTTCGGGTTTTGGCCTATATGTCCGAACATTATCACACTTCCTGTACTCGAACGAGTCGAGTATTTCATTTTGCGCATTCTTCGTGATGTCGATGACTACCGGTCCGGGTCGTCCCGTCGAAGCGATGAAGAACGCCTTTGCAACGGCGGGAGCGATGTCCTTCGCTTCGGTGATTTGTACATTCCACTTGGTGACTGGAAGTGTTGTATTGATCACGTCCGTTTCCTGGAAAGCGTCGGTACCGAGCAGATGTGCAAATACCTGTCCCGTGATGCACACGACCGGTGTCGAGTCGATAAGGGCGTCAGCGAGACCGGTTACGAGATTAGTCGCGCCCGGACCTGAGGTCGCAAACACGACACCCGGACGGCCTGAAGCCCGTGCAAAGCCCTGGGCGGCGTGGATGGCGCCCTGCTCGTGACGTACAAGGATATGGTTCAATTTGTCGGCGTAGTGATAGAGCGCATCATAAACGGGCATGATTGCGCCACCCGGGTAACCGAAAATTGTGTCAACTCCTTCTTCAATCAGGCACTTCAGCAATACCTCCGATCCGGAAAGCTTTCCCGGCAATGCAGCGGAAGGCTTGCCTTCGTTAGTCTTCGTCAGTAACGCACCCATCGGCAGCAGTTTTTACTTGTTTGGCGTATTTGTAAAGTATTCCCTGTTTCACATTCAGCGGAGGCTGTTTCCACGTTGCCCTTCGTTTTGCGATGACGGAATCATCTACCAGGAGGTTGATTTGGCGACGTTCGATGTCGATTTCAATGGGATCGTTGTCTTCGACGAAGGCGATAACTCCTCCATCAAAAGCTTCCGGGGTGATATGGCCGACTACGAAACCGTGGGTTCCTCCTGAAAAACGACCGTCGGTGATGAGGGCAACATTTTTTCCGAGGCCGGCGCCCATGATGGCTGATGTGGGCTTGAGCATCTCAGGCATTCCCGGCGCGCCTTTCGGTCCGACGTAACGGATGACCACTACATCTCCGTTCTTGACCTTTCCATCGGCAATGCCTTTCACGAGTTCAAATTCGCCATCGAAAACGCGGGCGGGGCCTTTGAAACGTTCGCCTTCCTTACCCGTTATCTTCGCGACGGATCCTAGTTCGGCCAGATTACCATATAGAATCTGCAAGTGCCCGGTATACTTTATCGGGTTCTCAAGCGGACGAATGATGTCTTGTTGCTGGAAGTCCAGGTCCGCGGCGCCTTGCAGGTTTTCAGCAAGGGTTTTACCTGTGACGGTAACGCAATCGCCGTGGAGAAGGCCATTCTTCAATAGGTATTTCATCACGGCCGGGACACCTCCGATACGGTGAAGAGCCTCCATGAGATATTTTCCGCTTGGTTTGAGATCCGCCAGGAGGGGTGTCCTGTCGGAGATGCTTTGGAAGTCGTCCTGCGAAAGTTGCACGCCCACCGATTTGGCCATGGCAATCAGGTGAAGGACGGCATTGGTTGAACCGCCGAGTGCGATGACCACGGTGATGGCATTTTCGAATGCCTCTCGTGTCATGATGTCCTTCGGCTTGAGGTCTTCCCTCAGCAAATGACGGATGGCCTTGGCCGCGTCTTTGCATTCCTCCGACTTCTCGCGACTGAGCGCAGGGTTCGAAGACGAATAAGGTAAGGCCATGCCCAGCGCTTCAATTGCGGAGGCCATCGTATTGGCGGTGTACATTCCACCACATGCGCCTGCACCAGGGCACGCGTTCTTCACGATACCTTTAAAGTCCTCGGGTGTAATGGTGCCGGCAAGTTTCTCACCCAGCGCTTCGAATGCGGATATAATATTGAGTTCTTTTCCTTTCCAGTAACCGCCTGCGATGGTTCCACCA
>CAZIAG010000383.1:0-4227 GCA_964537375.1 uncultured Roseivirgaceae bacterium | reverse complement strand
CGGCACTAAACGCCTCCGGAGATCACTTGTATTGCCCCAGTCACGGAAGCGAGTTCACCAACAAAGGCGTCGTCGTTCAAGGTCCGGCGGAAAGCAATCTTCGTGAGTTCAACGTTTCGGCAGACGACAAGAGAATCTTTATCGACTTGCGGTCATGAAAAAGACAATTGTATCGGTCCTGCTCCTCATCACCGTGGGCAACGTATTAGCACAGATAGACTCGACGTTGTTTCGCAGAACGGAATCCGATACGTCGGGGCTCAAGCTGAATATGGACGCGGTCTACGATCGTCCCTTCCTTTCCGTGGGGAAGTTGCCCGTCTCGATCGGAGGATATGTCGAAGCCAACTGGCAACACCTCGGAACCTATGGCGTGACAGAAGGACATCAGTTTCAGATGAGGCGGTTGACCTTGTTCGTCGCTTCGGGAATCTACCGTCGACTGAAATTCCTTTCGGAGATCGAATTCGAAGACGGAACCAGAGAGATCAACATCGAGTTTGCTTCCGTCGACTTCGAGTTTCACCCCCTTTTCAATGTAAGGGGTGGCGTGATCATGAACCCGATTGGTGCCTTCAACCAGAACCACGACGGTCCGAAATGGGAGTTCACTGACCGCCCCCTATCCGCAACGCAGATGCTGCCTGCTACATGGAGCAACGTCGGTTTTGGGGTATACGGCAAACTGTACCGGCACAACTGGGTGTATGCCTATGAAGCGTACCTCAGCAACGGCTTCGACGACCGCATCATCCTCAACGCGGAAGGGCGAACGTTCTTGCCGGCGTCGAAAGAGAACCCCGACCGCTTCGAAGAAAGTTTCAACGGCGTACCGCTGGTGACCGCCAAAGCCACGGTGCGTCATCGCAATATTGGTGAGTTGGGACTCTCGTACATGGGTGGTGTGTACAACAAGTTTCAGGAAGATGGGTTGGTACTCGATAAGAAACGCCGCGTTGATGTCTTCGCCGTCGACTTCAACACCGTACTCCCGTTCACACGGACATGGATTACCACGGAGTGGGCCTGGGTAAGGTTGGATGTACCCGATACGTACAGTCAACAGTTTGGGAACAAACAGGTTGGGGGCTTTGTCGATATAGTGCAGCCGCTGATGAAGGGCAGGATCTTCGGAATCGAGAAGTCGGTGATCAACGTCGCTGTGCGTGGTGAGTATGTCGACTGGAACGCGGCAACGTTTGATGAAACCGGGACGAATATCTTCGACGATTTTAAGTCGCTGTCGGGCGGATTGAGTTGGAGACCGGGCATACAGACCGTAGTGAGGTTGAATTACCGGTATAACTGGGAGACGGACTTGTTTGGGAATCGACCTTCAAAGACGGGAGGGTTTCAGTTTGGAGTTAGTTCATATTTCTGAGGTCGGGAATGGAGGTTCCGGGTTCCGGGTTCCGGGTTCTGAGTTCCGGGTTTCGGGTTTTGACAGAGATTGATTTTGAATAGATGACTGTGGATACAACAAACATAATGGAAAAAGTAACGCCGGCGCTCGAGGTGCACGACCTGACTGTCGCCTTTGACCGGAAGCCGGTATTGTGGAACATAGACCTGACGTTGCCGCAGGGTAAACTCGTTGGCATTGTCGGTCCCAATGGCGCCGGAAAATCGACATTGATCAAGGCGGTGATGGGCCTGTTGCCGCTCAGTAGTGGGTATGTGAAACTCTTCGACCGCGACATTGACGACGTGCGCAAGCGCATCAGTTATGTGCCCCAGCGGGAGTCCGTCGACTGGGATTTCCCAGCATCCGTGCTGGACGTGGTGTTGATGGGACGATACGGGAAGCTCGGACTATTCAAACGTCCGCGTAAAGCCGACCGCGACGTAGCGATGGATTGTCTCAGGAAAGTAGGTATGGAGGCGTTTGTGAATCGGCAGATCTCGCAGTTGTCGGGTGGACAACAACAACGCACCTTCCTGGCGCGGGCGCTTGCTCAACAGGCGGATATCTATTTTATGGATGAGCCCTTCGCAGGTGTAGATGCATCAACGGAAGCGGCAATCATCACGTTGCTGCGACAAATGACGGAGCAAAAGAAGACCGTCATCGTCGTGCACCACGACCTCCCTACCGTGACACAATACTTCGACTGGGTGATCCTGTTGAACACCCGGCTCGTAGCATACGGTCCGACCGAGAACACGTTCACGCAGGAAAACTTGCAGGAGACCTACGGAGGCAAACTCACGCTTATGGCGGATGTGCAGGATCTGCTGAGAAGAGAAAGCTTTCCGGCGAGGGAGAAAAAGTCGTGAAGCGAGGTTGTGGCTTCAGGGGACAAAAGGGCGTGGGATGGCACGAACGCACACCGCGCGTATTGAACGCAGCGTTCAGGAGTTTTTTCGTTGACCTGGAGCCTCGGACCTACAAACTAAAAAAGGAGTGAACTGAAACATGGAACTACAAACCCTTATCGAGTTTTTCTCCTTCCGCGACCCGAACATCCGCTTCGTGGCGATAGGCTCCGTATTGCTGACGGCGAGTTCCGCGATCGTGGGATCGTTTACGTTCCTCGATAAGAAATCCCTGGTCGGGGATGCGATAGCGCACGCCGTGCTGCCCGGTGTATGTCTCGGATTTATCCTCGCCGGAACGAAAAATCCGGTCTACCTCATTACGGGGGCATTCATCACCGGATGGATATCCATTGTCGGCGTGGAGTACATCACGCGCAAGACACGTATCAAGGAAGACGCGGCTATCGGATTAGTCCTGTCCGTCTTTTTCGGCATCGGCATTTTGATGCTGACCACCATTCAAAAATCGGGCAACGCACAGCAGGCCGGACTCGGCCAGTTCCTCTTCGGTAAGGCAGCCGCTCTCGTTGGTGACGACCTAATCGTGTTCGCCACCGTAGCGGTGATTCTCGTCATCACGGTGCTTCTCTTCTTCAAGGAGTTCACGTTGCTGGCCTTCGACCGCGACCTCGCAGTAGCGATGGGGTTGCCCGTGAAGCGAATTGAATTGATCCTTACCTCGCTCATCGTGTTGGCGGTGGTCATTGGCATACAGGCCGTTGGTGTTGTACTCATGGCGGCGATTCTGATTACCCCTGCCGCAGCAGCCCGATACTGGACCGATCGCATCAAGGTGATGTTTGTCCTGGCGAGTATATTCGGGGCTATCAGCGGACTTTCGGGCGCATATATCTCCTACGTAGCCCCTGCTATGCCGACCGGTCCCTGGATCGTGGTGGTCATCTCGACAATCGCGTTCATTTCTTTCTTCCTGGCACCACGGCGCGGCGTCTTCAGCCGGATGTACCGACAAGTGACGATCCGAAAGACCATCAACGACGAAAACGTCCTGAAGGCCCTTTACCAACTGGGCGAAGAAAACAAGAACTTCTTTATACAACGATATCCCGATGAGATCATCCGTCGACGACCGTTTCCAAAAGACGACCTTATTAACGTTTTGCGTCGACTGAGGAGACAAGGGTACGTCGAGAGTACGGGCAACCTCTGGGGCCTTACCGAAGAAGGTATGGCCCGTGGAAAGCGTGTGGTGAAGATCCACCGACTGTGGGAGCTTTACCTCACCACGCATCTCAACATCGCCCCGGACCACGTTCACGACGACGCGGATACCATCGAGCACCTGCTCACGCCGGAACTGGAAGCCGAACTGGAGAAACTACTTCAATATCCGAAAGTGGATCCGCACAAATCAGAGATACCTTATGAATGATTTCTATATCATACTCACTGCGTCACTCGTCGCCATGACCTGCGCCCTGCTGGGATGTTTTCTCATCCTGCGCAAAATGGCCATGGTGGGCGACGCCATCTCGCATGCGGTATTGCCGGGCATCGTCATCGCTTTCCTCATCTCCGGAACCCGCGACTCCGTAACGATGCTGCTCGGCGCAGCCTTGATCGGTGTCTTCACGACATTTCTCATCGAGTTTTTCCACAAAAAGGCGCGCCTGCAAAGCGACGCATCGATCGGCGTAACCTTCACCTGGCTCTTTGCCATTGGCGTGATTCTCATCTCCGTTTACGCCGGGCAAGTAGACCTTGACCAGGATTGTGTACTCTACGGCGAGATCGCCTACGTTCCGCTCGATACGATCATCACACCTGACGGCAAGAACCTCGGTCCGAAAGCCCTCTACGTCATGGGCGTGGTGTTCATCGCAGTAGTGGCGATTATCGTGACCTGTTATAAGGAATTGTTTCTCACCACCTTCGACCCTGCATTCG
>CAZIAG010000382.1:0-4228 GCA_964537375.1 uncultured Roseivirgaceae bacterium | reverse complement strand
CGGGGGATTTCACGTTGGCGCCAGCAACGACCCCATGACCTACGGGGAAGCGTTGGCCCGCAAAGGAGATATTGTTACGGTGTCCGTAAACCATCGGCTGAACATTCTTGGCTTTCTTGATTTGTCGGCATGCGGTGAAAAGTACGCGCAGTCGGCCAATGTGGGTATGCTCGACATTGTGAAAGCGCTTGAGTGGATCCAGAAAAACATTGAGAAGTTTGGAGGCAACCCTTCGGATGTAACCATTGTCGGTGAATCGGGAGGTGGCGGAAAGGTCGGCACGCTCATGTGTATGCCCGGCGCAAAGGGCTTGTTCCACAAGGCAATTATTCAAAGCGGGACCTTGCTCAACACCATGACCAAAGAGCAATCACAAACCCTGGGATTGACCGTACTTGAAAACCTGGGGCTTACGCCTGACGATGTTGAAAAACTGGATACAATCCCCTACCCGGATCTTGTTAAAGCAGGAAATGATGCAATAGCAAAACTTGCCGGTCCCAGAACGCCCGGATCGCCAAGGATGTACGGCTTCGCTCCTTCTGCCGATGGGGATGTTTTGATCCAGCAGCCTTTCAGTCCCGGATTTGCAGAAATTTCAAAGGACATACCCGTGATGATAGGTTCCACGTTGAATGAGCTGATGCCCACCGCCTACGGTGAAAAGAACCTGACCATGGAAGAAGCAAAAGACCGCCTGGCAAAAGAATACGGCGACAGAACCGAAGAATACGTTTCACTGTTCGCGAAAGCTTACCCCGATTATACGCCCCAGGATCTCCTTTCTGTCGATAAGCTTTTCAGACCATATACGATACGAACGGCAGATGCAAGAGCCGCAGAGACCAATGCTCCTGTGTACGTCTATTTATTGGCCTGGAAAAGTCCGGTTGACAGCGCGTCACGTGGCTCTTTTCATGGTTTGGACATTCCCCTGGCATTCAACAATGTTGACCTGAGGGCCGACTGGACCGGCAATACAGAAGAAGCCTGGGCGTTGGCTGACAAAATGAGCTCCGCCTGGATAAACTTTGTAAAGACAGGCAATCCCAACATCGAGGGTGTGCTGCCCAGGTGGGATCCCTACACAGCAGAAAACGGCGTCACCATGTATTTTGACAATGAATGCCGAATTGTCAATAACCACGACAGGGAGCTGATGAATTTCATCAGACCGGGTAATTAGTATTCACCGCCTGGTGCCACTCAGGGAGAACTTGCGGTTGTTGGTGTAGTCAACTGCCTTGAAACTAACCTCATCAACACCGAAAGTAAAGGTAAAATGGTACAGGTTGATGTTGGAGAGGCTGTTGTATTCCACATGAAGTTGATCCCGGTCCCAGAAACTCCGAACGGCGATGGGTAACCCAAATCGGTGTTCACGGGAAATGACGTACCGGTTATCCATGCCCATCGCCAGTTTCTGGTTGCCACCATCTTCCAGGTAAAGAATGAGGAAGTAATCCTTGCGGCCTTTTTCAAACCGGAAGCCGGTTATTTCCAGTCCATTGTTTTCCAGCAGAAAGGTTTTATTGAGCATCTCACGCGCAAAATTGTTTTGTCGGTTTGTTCTATTGCTAGTTTCAGGCAACTGAAGCTGTGCTACCCGCTGCAGCAACTCACCGGAATGATCGGTACCCTGTTGGTATTCGGCAATCGCCTTCATCGCCAGGTCGTCCATATCGCCGGCGTCGAATCCACCTCCCGTGGTCACGATTACAGTATTCCTCTCCCGCAATACAAATAAGCGCTGACCACCCCTGCCCATGGCCTGTATTTCATCGGGGTTTTCGCTGTCAAGCCACCAACCAAAGCCATAGGACTCCGTGCCCTTAAACGGATGTAGCGGTTGAATTTTCTGCAGCCATTCGACAGAGACGACCTGTTTCCCGTTCCACCTCCCCTCCTGCAACAGCAGGACACCGAGCTTCGCGAAATCGTAAGGAGTCAGGTAAAGATCACCCCAGCCATGGTTGACGTTGCGCTTGTTTTTATCCCAATATGATTGATCAATGTTCAGCTCCCTGAACAAATTTCCTGGCGAAATCGTGACACGTCATCCCTGTCGCCCGTTGCAACAACTCGGCAAGCAGGTAGAAATTTCCGCTGCAGTAGGAGAACGTTTCGCCGGGCGTTGAAGAGAAAGGAAGCCCAAGCATAAATCCGGCCCAGTCGTCCCCCTCCTGCATCTGCTCCAGTTCCTGTTCTCCGTTGGCCGGACTGCATTGGAACCCGGAGGCCATGTTCAGCAGGTCTTTAATCGTTAATGAATTAAGGTTGCCTTCACGCACAGGATATTCCGGAAAGTACTTGATTACCGGATCCTGATCGCTCTGGATAAAATGGTTGTCAATGGCGATTCCGATCAGGAGTGACATCACGCTTTTGGTCACCGACGCAAGATCATGTGCGTACGACTGCCGGTAAGGATAAAACGCCGCGTCCAGTACGATGTGGTTATTTCGGATAATTAACAGGCTGTGGATGTTCGCACCCTTTTGCTGCAGTTCATTAAGGCCATCGATCAGCGTCATCGAATTCATCCCCTGTGCCTCAGGTGCAGATGTTTTCCAGGGCAACTGCTGACCGCAACAGGAGTAAACACTAAAAAGGAGAGCGAATAACGTGCAGGTTTTCATCGACTATGGGTAAATAAGAAAAGAATCATTCGTTGATTCGGGGATCAGTTTCTTTCTTCGGTGATGACTGCTTCTGCAGGATACGCTGGAGCTGACGGGCTGATTTAAACCCGCAACGCGCGGCAATGTATGCCATTGTGAAGCTTGGGTTATTGAGCATGGTCTTCGCGAGTTCCAGTCTCAACAAGGTAACATATTCATGAATGGTGGTGCCGGTCTTTTCCTTGAACACACGGCTCAGGTTTCGCGGACTCATGGAAACCCGGTTAGCGAGGTCTTCGATCGAGTTATGCTCCGCCAGGTGCTCGATAAGATAATCCTGTACGCGGTGAACGTTCGGATTAATGTGGTTCCGGTAGTCGAGGTAAACGCTTTGTTGCGTGTGGTGCTGGCTTCTGCGATGGTAAACCACCAACCCTCGGGCTACTTTATGCGTGAAGAGCGCACCTTTCAATTCTTCCAGAATGGCCAGGGAAAGATCAATCCCGGCACTGATGCCTGCGCTGGTATACACGTTGTTGCTCTTTTTAAATAAGACGTCGGTAAGCACTTTTGCGCCAGGGAATGTTCGTTGAAGCACGTCTATTCTCCTCCAGTGAGTTGTGCATTCGGCATCTTTTAGCAATCCGGCATAACCCAGTGCAAAGGCGCCGGTGCAGACACCGCAGATGAACACGCCGCTATCGGAACATCGTTTAAGCCATGCAAAGAATTCATGCTGTGCTTTGAAGGCGCTGCCGCTGACATAGGCGTAGTCCATGCCCGGAACAAACACGTAGTCGCCTGCAGCCAACTCGGCATCGGTAAAATGACTCATAGCGCCGAATGAAAGCCCCGATGTACTGGCCGTACCTGGCTCCAGGCAGTAGAATTCAAGTTTGGCTTCGAAACCATAGTATTTTGCCTCGGTAAACACCTGCATGGGCCCCGCAAGGTCCAGGATTTCTACAGACGGCGGTATGACAAATGCAATTTTCATGAGCCGGGTGTGCATTCAAACAAAGCCCAAAATGCCGTTTTTATCGGCACAACAAAAATACGGTCACCTCAACGGACGGGAAGGACAACGGGGCGTCAGAAAAGGTCAATTTACGCGATCGTTCCATTCTCCCGAATTCGTCCAATAATTCGCAGACTATTTTGCGGCAATCCCTTAATTTAGTGTGGTGCCGCAGGATGGTTCGGCGCTGGTCACGGGATGGATGGGAAGCATTCGCTGGCATTTAACCTCCATATCCAAAGCGCTTATGAAAACAATGATCCAAATGACCGCCCTTGCGCTTTCGCTAGCTCCCCTCTTCAGTTTCTCACAGGCACAGACAACCAATACCGCAAGGAATAACCAATCGACAGTAAAATGTGCGAGTGACGAAAAGCCCTACCGTGACTTCGACTTTATCGTGGGCCATTGGGAATACCGGACACCCGATGGGCGCAAGGTGGCCGACCAGGTTATAACAAAACAAGGCGAAGGATGTGCGATCGTCGAAGAGTGGAATGAAGTTTCCGGTATCACCGGACACGGCATAAGCTTCGTAGACCCCGTCACTGGACGCTGGCGACAAGTTTGGGTTAGTTCACGCTTTCAT
>CAZIAG010000381.1:0-4268 GCA_964537375.1 uncultured Roseivirgaceae bacterium | reverse complement strand
TGCACTGCCGCTTTGTTTCTATTTGCTAGACAAATACAAGGACATTGACGAGGTAAAGAAGAGAGTGGTCTTCACGACGCACACACCTGAAAAAGCGGGTAACGAAGAACACAGCATGCCGCTGCTGAACAATATGTCGTTCTTCAATGGGCTTACCGCGGAGCAGGTGCAGAAACTCGTTTCTCCCCAGAACGGCGTATTAAATTATACCCTAACTGCGCTGCGCCTGTCGAAACGCGCCAATGGTGTGTCACAACTCCATGGCGAAGTCGCGCGCAAAATGTGGAGCGGATTTGACGATATCTGCGAGATCACAGCCATCACCAACGCGCAAAACAAAGCTTACTGGAAAGATCCCGTCCTTGAGGCGGCTTTGGAAAGGAACGATGACGCCGCTTTGGTCGAACGTAAGAAAGTGCTAAAGCGGAAATTGTTTCGGATTGTGGCAAACCAAACCGGTAAGCTGTTCGATGAGAACGTACTCACCGTGGTCTGGGCACGACGCTTCGCTGGTTACAAGCGCGCTAACCTGATACTGGCGGACTTCAATCGATTCGTCAAGCTCGCCACAAACAAGGAACGACCCATTCAGGTGATCTGGGCCGGCAAGCCTTACCCGGAAGATTTTGGTGCCATCAACCTTTTCAACGAAATTTATTGGAAGACCAAAGACCTGCCGAACTGCACGGTATTGACAGGATACGAACTCTGGTTGTCCGGACATTTGAAGAAAGGGTCTGACATTTGGCTCAATAATCCGAAGTTGTATCATGAGGCGTCCGGAACGTCCGGCATGACCGCCGCCATGAATGCTTCCGTCAATTTTTCCATACCGGATGGATGGGTACCCGAATTCGCCAACCACGGAAAGAACGCCTTCCTCATTACCCCTGCGGACGACAACTTGTCCCAGGAAGAAAAAGATAAACGCGAAGCGCAAAGCCTCCTCGACGTCCTCGAGCACGAAATCATCCCGATGTATTACGATAGGTCGGATGAATGGCTCAGCCTCGTCAAGAACAGTATGCGTGACGTCGTGCCGTACTTTGACTCACAGCGGATGGCCGACGAATACTACAAACAGCTGTATTGTTACGGACCTGTGAAGAAAAACGGGACAACTAAGCCAGATAATGTTAAGACACAGGAAGTAAAGCATCTGCAGGATTAAGCCTTTCTCTTTGTTCCTCGTCGGTATATGATATAGATTCACGTCCTGAACGCCGTTCAGCCTGCGAACCGGGGACTCAGTGAGTTCCTGCTTTTCGCGGGACCTTTTAGCACGGGGAAGGCATGAATCACTAAACACATGAACCGCCATCTTTCTGAAATATGGATCTATCCCATTAAGTCAATGGCCGGAATCAGACTGACTTCTGCTCGGGTTATGCCGAAAGGTTTGGAGCACGACCGGCGATGGATGCTGATCGACGCCCAAGGAAAGTTCATGACACAAAGAGCCTTTCCGGTAATGTCCCTGTTTCAGCCAGAAATAGCTGACGACACCATCATCGTAACACATAAACGGACAAATGCTAAAGTTTCATTTGGCCTTAGTCGTGAGTCTCGAGGAAGCAGATTGCGTGCTTCCGTATGGAATGACGAAGTCGAAGTATTCGAAGTAGATCCCATTACCAGCGCATGGTTTAGTTCCCAGCTAAGGATGGAATGTCGACTGGTCGGCTTTCCCGAAGACCGCACTCGACCTGTCAGCCCAACCTATAGCATCAACAATGACCAAGTCAGCCTGGCCGATGCATTTCCTTTTCTGCTGATCGGCCAGGGTTCGCTGGATGAACTCAACAAGAGGCTCTCGTCTCCCGTACCGATGAACCGGTTTCGGCCAAACTTCGTCATCACAGGAGGCGCACCCTTCGAAGAAGATAACTGGAAATCTCTCTCTGTTGGTGGGAGCCGTTTCGCGGTGGTAAAACCGTGTGACCGGTGCAGTATGCCTACCATCGATCAACGAACCGGACAAAAAGGGACTGAACCTCTCACCACGCTGGCAACCTTCAGAAAATTCGACAACAAGATCCTGTTTGGCCAAAATCTAATCGCCCTCGACGTAGGCGGCACTGTATCAGAAGGCGACTTGATTGATCCCCAGTAACATGACATTCCTGTATTTAAAGGCTGTTCACATCATTTTTGTCGTAACCTGGTTTGCAGGAATGTTTTACATGCCAAGGCTGTTAATCTACATGACCGAAGCCCTCTCAAAGAATGAACCGGAACGCTCGATCCTTGTGAGACAATTGACCATTATGGCGTCTCGATTGTGGTATGGCATCACCTGGCCGTCGGCCGTGATAACATTTGTGTTGGGCGCAAGCCTGATCATCAACAATCCCGGGTGGCTACGACACGGCTATATGCATCTGAAATTGTTACTTGTGGTTTTGCTCTACGGTTACCATTTTTCGCTGCACTATATTTTCAGGAGGCTGAAGCACGGCACCGCAAAATATTCGTCGCAACAACTCCGGATCTGGAACGAAGTGGCCACGTTGTTCCTGGTTTCCATTGTGTTCGTAATTGTGTTGAAAGATGCTTTGGGCCTGGTGTGGGGATTGCTCGGTCTTACGGGGCTAATTCTACTTATTGCCGCTGGAATTGTAATCTATCGGAGAATACGGAACAATAAATGAACTGGTTTATGCGAAACGTGATCTTATCTATTTTCGTGATCTTTTTCCCGACTTTATTTAGCGCTTGCATTGAACAAAAGGACGCCCCACTCCCTATTCTGGGGCCTCGTCAGCCGACTGAAACGGATACCGCTTATCATACCATTCCACCATTCAGTTTTGTGAACCAGGATAGCACTGTGGTTACCCATAAGACCTTTGATGGGAAGATTTACGTGGCCGATTTCTTCTTCACCTCGTGCCGGACGATCTGTCCGAAGATGAAGACACAAATGGTGCGGGTATACGACGCCATCAAGGATGATCCGGATGTACTCCTACTGTCACACACCATCGACCCAAAACATGACACTGTAGCACTCCTTCATGACTACGCCGAGCGTCTTGGCGTGAGTAGCGACAAATGGCATTTTGTTACCGGGAAAAAAGAAGACATCTACCGTATTGCACAGGAAAGCTATTTCGCCACGGCCATGGAAGACGCCACGGAGCCCGACGGTTTTAGTCACAGCGGTGCCTTCCTCCTCATCGATAAGGAAAAAAGGATACGCGGGAAGTATGATGGTACGCAACCTGCGGATGTAGACAGACTTATTGCCGACATCGAGCGATTAAAAAAGGAATATGAGTAGCAATCAGGATTTGACATTCGCTGAAAAGAACCGACTCCGTCAGCAACGTACGCGGTTTGCATTTTTGCTTCCCCTCCTGGTCATACTCGGTTATTCGCCGTTAACGCAATGTACGGGGGGCGGTGCAGGAGGTGACGGAGGCCCAACTTACACGCAGTATTACAACAAGGGTGAAGATCTGTACCTGACGCACTGTAGTAATTGTCATCAGGTGGACGGTACCGGGCTGGCGCAACTGTATCCGCCTTTGCATCGTTCAGATTACATGGCTGCACACTTTGAGGAGGTGATCTGCCTGATTCGTTACGGGAAGTCCGGCGAGATAGTGGTGAATGGAATAATGTACAATCAGCCAATGAAAGGTATTCCCACCCTTACCGATCTCGAGATCGCGGAAATCGCGACCTACATTTACAATACCTGGGGAAATAAAAAGGGATTGATCGACGTCCGGCAGGTCAGTGACATACTGAAACGCTGTGAAAGCGAAGGTAGTTGAGCATCGTCGGGCATTGAGAAACCTTTAAATTGGCAAGTGTATTGCACTACTGAAGACGGTTAGTAACAACAACTACGGATGCACAGGACTACAATACTCCCGATCGTTCTTATCGCGGCCGCCATCGGCCTCCTTTCTTTAAAAAGCCAGGATTTCGATCTGAAGAAGAGTATCGTTCGCGGCCAGGATATCTACTCCATGCAATGCCTCTCATGTCACATGGACAACGGCGAAGGTCTGGAAGGTGTGTACCCTCCACTGGCGAAGTCGGATTACCTGATGGCTGATAAGGCTCGGTCCATACGCGAAATCCTTCACGGCGTCAGCGGGGAGATCATGGTGAATGGCAAGACGTACAATGGCTTCATGACGGGATTCGACCTCACCGACGAACAAGTTGCCGATGTCCTGAATTATATCCGCAACACATGGGGCAACAGCGGCGAGGTGGTCACACCGGGAGAGGTCGCCAACGTCAGAAAGGAT
>CAZIAG010000380.1:0-4273 GCA_964537375.1 uncultured Roseivirgaceae bacterium | reverse complement strand
GAGGCCGCGGAAGCCGTAAAGGAAACGAACTTCAGGATATCGAAAGCGATCAACATCAACTTTGCGGCTCGCTGTACAACGATAAAACCTTCAGGAACTTCATCTATCGTACTTGGTACATCTTCAGGTATACACGCCTGGCATAATGACTATTACCTTCGTCGCGTTCGCATCGGCAAGAATGAAGCATTGTATACCTACTTGGCGGAAAATCATCCTGAATTACTTGAAGATGATCTGCTCAACAGCAAACAGGCCATCATACGGATCCCGCAGAAAGCACCGGAAGGATCGATACTCCGGACCGAGGATGTGATGGATTTGTTGGAACGGATTAAGAAGTTCAATACCGAGTGGATCCGTCACTGCGTACGAAGCGGACAGAACAAGAACAATGTGTCCGCGACGATCTCAATACGCGAGGGCGATTGGAAACGAGTTGGTGATTGGATGTGGGAGAACAAAGCCTCCTACAACGGATTAAGCGTTCTTCCTTTCGATAATGGCAACTACCGTCAGGCACCTTTCGAGGATATCACGGCCGAGGAATTTGAGCGCCTGGAAAAAAGTTTGCGAGAACTGGATCTGTCAAAGGTCTTTGAACCCGACGATGCCACCGACCTGGCTGCCGAGGCGGCGTGTGCAGGCGGTGCTTGTACGATCGTGTGAGAGATTCACGTTGAAATATTCAAGAACCCTTTGGCGGCGGAATAACCCTTTGTAACTTTCTCCGAAAAAGAGAAAGTTGTTCCCATCTGAAACGCTGGAGACATATCGTGCACGGCTGATTTCGCTGAAGAAAGATCAGTTTCTATTTCATGAAGGTGATTCCGCCTCAGATTACTATCAGGTGGAAGCTGGCTCGGTGAAAATGTTTATCATCAGTCCCGACGGTCAGGAGTTCATCCAGGGAGTCTTTGGACCAGGCGAAAGCTTTGGCGAACCTCCCCTCATCGCCGGCTTCCCCTACCCGGGCAGTGCGGCGGCTCTTGAAACGTCGACGGTCTGGAAGCTTCCCGGTAATCAGTTCCTGCAGATGCTGAAGGAAAATTTCGACCTTCATTGGAAAATGGACCAGGTGCTGTGCAACCGCCTTCGGTACAAATCGATGGTGCTCTCCGAGATATCCTCGTATGACCCCGAGCATCGCCTCATCACCCTCTTGAAATATTTCAAGACCAAACACCACCGGTCGAAAGAAGGCAAAATCACCATTCCCTACACGCGCCAACAGCTCGCGGATATGACCGGCCTTCGCGTAGAAACCGTGATTCGCACCGTTAAGAAAATGGAGAAAGAAGGAAAACTTTCCATTGAAGGGCGTAAGATTATCTTTTAATTAAGAGTCACCGGCCGACACGGGCATAGTTTCTTTTGGGCTCGCACCAAAGGCGCGCCATGAAAAAGCTGCTATTTCTGTTGGTTGTGATGAGCTTACTGTCGTGCAAGGATTCACGTCAGTCCGAACGGCCGGACGATGCCAACAAAACTGAGATGCTCGACGAGAGTTCCGGGGAGGATATTACACCCCAATTGGTCCCTGATGATTCTCTGGAAGATACGCGTTATGATGTAGATACCATACGATCCGCCGAGGGTGCAGACCGGCAAAGCGACCGTGACAGTGTCGACTGATCTGATTTATCGCGTGATGCCCATGCGAGCCTGGAAGATTCCGGCAATGCTGCGTGCCCGCATTTTCACCTCCTCAGCCCTTTCGCCGTCGAAGTGCTCATCCACGGTCTTTTGAAAGAGTTCAAGCCAGCGATCGAAATGTTGGCCTTCAAGCGATAGAGGTAGATGCTTTTGGAAAGGATTTCCCGCATATGATCGATCTCCCAAAAGCATAGAAGACCAGAAGTTGTACATGATCGGGAGGTGATGCGGCCAATCGACGTGGCTGAATATCGGTCCAATCAACGGATCGACTCTTACCTGGTCATAAAACCTGTCTACCAGGAGTTGAATATCCTCCCTGCTGGTAATATCATTTTTCATTCATGGTACGATTTCACCCAAACAACGCAGCCTCGGCCCTCCATGTTCCCCGCACAGTGTACTACAAATCCTTTTTCCGAAATATTCTCAACGCGATTAACAGGGGCATCATTATCCAGATCAACAGGACCCCCAGGGAGAGCGATGTTCCCAGCGCACTACCAAAAAATTGTTTGTAGAACGCGCCGGTGTAGCCCATCAATGCTGAGATATCGAGCTGCAACAACATAAGGATCCTCGCCAGGTCAACCGGGTTAAGGGCGATCAATGAGAGCGTTATTTTGTCAAGTGGATAATCACCAAACGAGTAGACCACCCAGAGCAGCAGGCCATCATAGATCAACGAAAAATAGAACCAAAAAAGCAGCGCGATCCCAATAGCCTTGGCCTTGTCCCGGGTAAGCACTGAAGCCAGAAAAGCCATGGAAACAAAAACGAGCGTGAGAACAACGCCGATAAACAACAATGTAAACGCACTCGCATTCCCTCCGTAAAGGAGAATCGGAAATCCCACTCCGATCGCAAAGGCCACGCAGAGCGATGATCCGACGGCGGCATACTCGCCGAGAAATATCACCTTTCGGTTCATGGGCTGCGCCAACATCAATTCGATAAACTCGTACGAATTGAAAAAGTGGATGGTCGTGAACACAACGCTAATCAGGGGAACAACCATCAATACAATGTTGAGCAGACTCATTACCACTTTCGTGGTGTCACTGTCGAGATGAAACATGGCCAATGTACTGACCAACAAAAACATCGTGTACAACACGATAAACCTCGTTCTTAGAATGTCGTAGAAGACGTATTTGATAATTCGTGCCATACGATCATCGGTTCACAGAGTCAATCAATTCTTTCTGGCTGATCATAGTGGCAATGGCCTTACCCAGGCGTTGTTCACCAGTCTCTTGCTTCAGTGCCACGATGGTGTTGTTGTAGTGCAAAATGCCTTCAAACATATACACCACATCTGTTGACAGTTCATCCAGATCACTGAGAATATGCGACGTAACGATAAGAAGTTTTCCACGACGCTTTTCCTCCACAATCTTCTCCTTGAGTGCCTCGACGGAGACGGGGTCCAGACCCGCGGTTGGCTCGTCGAGAATCAGTACGGGAGGATTGAACAGGAATGCCAGGGCAGCACTCACCTTTTGGCGTGTTCCGCCAGAAAGCGCGTGAACACGCTTGTCGAAAATACGGCGAAGCCGAAATGTTTCGATCAGCTCTTCGTCGAGGTGCTCAACGCCCTTTCGGATATTCTTCATCATGTCGATCAGTTGCCCGATCCGCATGTTCTCCGGATATCGGCCGACCTGCGGCATATAACCGACCTTCTCCCTGTACCGCCAGTCGTTAGCGATCAAGGTACCATCAAAGATGATCTGGCCGGAAGACGGAACGACCATACCCAGGATGCTTTTGATCAACGTCGTTTTTCCTGATCCGTTCGGTCCGATGAGCGCGTAGGAACGTCCTTTTTGGAGTTCAATACTTACGCGATCGAGTGCCAAGACCCTTCCAAAACGCTTGCTTACTTCCTTAATCGAGATCATACGGCTTCATCGAGGGTTGGTTGTCAATCAAATTTTCCGGTGTTATCGCCGGTATTGCCTTTTCCGCACGGTCGATTAGGAAAACGAGGAAACTTCTCCATAGCAGCACCGCGGCCGGCATTCTTTCGACTACCATGGAATACATGCTCACCGGCCGGTAAGGGACGTCCCCGTTGCCATCGGAGTCGAGATCATAACCTTCGTATCGATCCCAGTAATTCCCATCGACTGTATTTAGTACCAACTTCCCATTGGTAGCGATATCAAAGGTATTCCCGGAAAAATTATTTTCGGAAAACACATTGTCATCGCAGCTGGCTTGCAACCGGACAGCATAACCATTCCGATGAAAGGCGTTTCTTTCAAACCGGATGCGGCTCGATCCTTCCATAAAGATCGCGGTCGAATTTTCGATGAACTTATTACCAGTCACGAAACTGTCGCGGATATCTTTTAGCAGCAAGCCGTAGGAAGAGGCGCCCCAATTACGGCTAAACGTATTGTCAATCATTCTCACACCTTTCGTATACATCACGGAAACGCCGGCGCCATTGTTGACAAAAGCGTTGTTGCGGTATTCATCATCGTGTGAAAACATAAAATGCAGCCCGTAACGAATGTTTCCTTCGCTGTGGTTATTGACGATCAGGGAATTGGTAACAAACTCGAAATAAATCCCATCCCGATGACCTTCGATGGTGTTCCCGTCGACC
>CAZIAG010000379.1:0-4279 GCA_964537375.1 uncultured Roseivirgaceae bacterium | reverse complement strand
TCATTGGCAAAGTAATCGAAGCGGCGACCGGCAAAAATTATCAGCAACTCATGAAGGAACGCATCTTCGACCCGCTCGGCATGAATGACGCGTCAATGTCATACGAAGATATCCTTCTTGACGAAAACGTGGCCAGACCTCATCGCCGATGGAAATCAGGGTGGCGCGTCACGTCGATCAACGACACGTACTACAATGCCAGTCCCGCCGGCGGAATCAACGCAAGTATCTCAGACATGGCTGCGTGGATGAAGCGTTTACTGAACCCAACGCCCGGATTCGTAACCCGTCAGACACTACAGGAAATCTTTACTCCTTTCGTGAAGGCGCGGTCGCGGAACCGAAACTTCCGCCGATGGATTGACCGCGCCGACTCCTATTATGGACTTGGTTGGCGTGTTCTGCATTTCGACGCCGACACCTTGGTCTACCACGGAGGATATGTAAACGGCTACCGCAGTGAGATCGCTATCAATCAAAGCAACCGAATAGCCATTTGTGTTCTCAGCAACGGGCCGGGCAGCCTAATCGACAGCAGTGTCCCGTACTTTTTCCACTTGTTTTTCAACCGCAGGGATTCCATCTTTCAGTGGAACACATCACAGGAGATCGTTGCCCGGCATACGAGCCTGATTTCCGATCCGGCAAACTAGTTAGGCATGAAAGCAAAAAACATATTGTTGATCCTGGTCGTCGTGGGCATGATTGTGATCGTTTTCCAAAGTCTGCAGGATAGCCAGGATGACAGCGCTTACATCCAGAAGATTCTCGACGAACGGCAGCAAACCGACCGGTTCATGCGCTCGTCGAACGAATCACCGTTTGCGGCAAACCGCGAATCGTATAACGGACTGAATTATTTTCCGCCCGACCCGCGGTTCAGGATAATCGCGAACTTTGAACCCCTGCCGAAAAAGGACTTGTTGTTGATCTACACCAACGATGGCAAGGAACAGCAGTACGTGCGCTACGGCTATGCCGTTTTCGAACTCCATGGGGTAAAAGATTCATTGCTCATCCTCGAGTCGGTGGGTGTAGGCCCGGCTCGCGGTAAGTTGTTCATTCCATTCGGCGATGCCACCAGCGCGATTGAAACCTACGGCGCCGGTAGATATCTCGACGTCAACCATGTTCGCGGCAGTCAGACCATCACGCTGGACTTCAACAAAGCCTATAATCCCTATTGCGCCTACAACGACACCTATTCGTGTCCGTTGCCTCCCCGGGAGAATTTGCTGGAGGTCGCCATTCGTGCGGGAGAGAAAAACTATAAGTAGGGTTCGCACGTCGGTCGGCAGTCGCCGGGGTGCAGGGCCAGTTGTAACTTAATGACATCGATACCCCTTTTTCTTCGTGAAAGGGCGTATTTTTGACCGTTTTTTTGCAATACAATACCCGATGACAATTTCATACGACTGGCTAAAGCTGTACATCGACATCCCGGAATCGCCTGAAGAGATCGGAAAAGTGCTCACGTCGACGGGACTTGAAGTCGAGAGCATTCACGAATTCGAGACTGTCAAAGGAGGTCTCAAGGGGCTGGTCATTGGAGAGGTTCTCACGTGTGAGCGCCACCCGAACGCCGACAAGCTGTCGATTACCACCGTCGATGTGGGCAGCGGCAAGCCCATTCAGATAGTATGTGGGGCCCCCAACGTCGCCGCGAGGCAAAAAGTGGTTGTAGCACTGCCCGGAACGACGCTAAACCCTTTCAAGGGCGATCCCTTTACTATCAAATCGGCGAAAATTCGAGGCCAGGTTTCCGAGGGTATGATATGCGCCGAAGACGAGATCGGCCTGGGCGAAAGCCACGCTGGCATCATCGTGCTTGAGACGGATGTACCGAATGGGACACCAGCCCGCGAATTCTTTAACATTTATCGCGACCATACCTTAGAAATCGGGCTGACGCCCAACCGTGCGGATGCCGCATCGCATATCGGCGTGGCACGGGATATCCGCGCTGCCAAAGGCCGTGAGGTCAGGTGGCCTTCAGTGGAAGATTTCAAGGTTGATAACCAAAATCTGGTCATCCCGGTAAGCGTCGAGAACATCGAGGCGTGCCCTCGTTATTCTGCGGTCACCATCGCCGGAGTTAAGGTATCGGAGTCACCCGCATGGTTGAAAAACAGGCTCCTGTCGATCGGTCTCACGCCGATCAACAATATCGTGGACATCACCAATTTCGTATGTCACGAGCTGGGCCAACCGCTCCACGCGTTTGATGCGGACCAGATCAAAGGACGGAGGGTAGTCGTAAAGACACTTCCCGAGGGAAGTAAATTCACCACCCTGGATGGAAAAGAGCGGGTGCTTCGCGGAAACGATCTGATGATCTGTGACGCCACTGAAGGAATGTGCATTGCCGGTATATTTGGAGGGCAAACGTCGGGTATCACCGAAAAAACCGTGAATGTATTCCTGGAAAGCGCCTGTTTTTCACCCGAGTACATTCGGCGGACGGCCCAGCATCATCAGTTAAAAACGGATGCATCATTCCGTTTCGAGCGCGGGACCGACCCAAACATTACGGTTTACGCGCTGAAGCGGGCTGCATTGCTAATCCGCGAACTGGCGGGAGGGACCATCAGCAGCGACATTGTGGACATCTACCCGAAAAAGGTGGAAAATCGCGTCATCCGCGTCTACGATCGTCACGTTAACCGCCTGATCGGGAAAGAGATCCCGCGAGAGGAGGCTTTTCGCATCCTGGCGCTCCTGGATATTGAAATCGTGGAGCAGGCCGGGGATTATTACACCGTCAGTGTGCCCCCCTATCGAGTGGACGTGGTGCAGGAAGCCGATATTATCGAGGAGATTCTAAGAATTTACGGTTTCAACAACATCGACCTCGCTCCTGCCGCCCGCGCCGACTTTCTTGCGGAGTTCCCGACGCGAAATCCTGACACGTACAAGCGCAACATCGGCCAGTTGTTGGTATCGAACGGTTTTTACGAAATCTGGACGAATTCATTGACGAACGCCGCCTATCAACAAAGGCACAATCTGCGTTTCGACGGCGGCCCAATCGAAATATTGAACAAGCTGAGTGAAGAGCAGGGGGTATTGCGCCAGACAATGCTCTTTACGGGGCTGGAAGTCTGTGCGTATAACATCAATCGCAGGCAGAAGAATCTCAAATTGTATGAATTCGGGAAAGTGTACGCAAAGTGGGATGGTCGTTATAACGAGAAAGAGGTCCTTGCGCTTTATATGACCGGGAATATGGAAACGGAAAACTGGCGTCACCAGACAGTTGCGGTAACTTTCTATGACCTGGCACAACAGGTGAGCCATATTTTATACAGGACCGGCATTGATGGCGTGCAGCAGGAAGAAATTTCCGACCAGTTGTTCGAATATGCGATAACCTTGCGACTCAAAAATGAACCTCTGGCAAAGCTTGGTAAGGTAAAAGGATCGTTGACCAGGGATTTCGGAATCAAGCAGGATTTATTTTATGCCGAGCTTGACACTTCCTTGCTTTTCAGGGAGGCAAACCCTAAGTTAGTAATTCGGGAAGTGCCAAAGTTTCCTGAAGTGAAGAGGGATCTCTCACTCGTTTTAGACGCACCTGTGCGCTTTGACGAAATACGCCGACTGGTCATGGACACCGAGAAGCGGTTGATCAAGAACATCGTTGCGTTCGACGTCTATGAAGGCGAGAACATCCCCAAAGGAAAAAAAGCATACGCCCTCAGTTTCACACTGTTGGATGAAGCAAAGACGTTGACCGACCAGGAGATCGACAGTACAATGGACCGCCTAATCAGGGCCTTTGAAGAAAAACTGGGAGCCATCATCAGGAAATAGTGCACCTTGCCGCGTCCTTCATTTTTGCAGGTTAAGCACGGCCATGTACGTTGACACAAATCCAAGCGAAACAACCCCGTTAGAGATGGACCAGGAACTCTTAAAAGCCAATTTGTCCGGATTGGAGCGTAAACTTTTGGTTCTGGTGAACGAACACAAGTCGCTCAAGGACCAGGTAAAGGCGCTGAAGACGGAAAACCAGGAACTCAAACAGGCGCTAAAAGCGAGGGATGAACAGCTCGCAGGGTTTCATAATCAGCTGAAAATCACTAAAATTGCGGATAATTTATACCCGGAAGACGGAAGTGTTTCGGAGTTGAAGAAAAAAGTAGATGAATATATAAGGGAGATTGATAGATGTATCGCTCACTTAAGTAGATAGCCAGTAAGATTTTTGATGGAGGAACTTTCAATAAAAATCAAAATTGCTGACCGTGAGTACCAAATGAAGGTGAAGCGCTCGGAT
>CAZIAG010000378.1:0-4279 GCA_964537375.1 uncultured Roseivirgaceae bacterium | reverse complement strand
ATACGAAGATCTGCCGGTGAGGTAGGGAAGTTCGAGCAAATGTGCATACACGGGAATGCCCCATTCCTCCGCAAGTGTGGCTACTGCGCCGACATGATCAAAATGACCATGGGTAAGAATGATCGCTGAGGGATGGACCGTTTCTCCCAGGACTTCTCTTACCATTTTTCGGATGGCTGGTGCCGACCATTTTAACCCCGCGTCAACGAGTGCGGTGGCGCCTGTGATTTCGTCTTCAATCAAATAGTAGTTTACGAAGATATCCTTGTGTCCCCACACACCCGGGGCGACCATAAAGGAATTTGACAGGGCTTGTTCAATGATTTCGCGCTCCATATTCATGTTTTGAGGCCGAAGTATCAGCCATAACAAAAACATGCCTTGTGGGGAAGGGGCCGAAATTAACCCACGGCTACCTGCGTAAAATCGTTCTCGTTGAAATGTTTTTCGGCAATTGCCTGCACATCGGTGGGGAGCATCCGCTGGACGCGCGTGATCATTTCAGTGTAGTAGCTGGCAGGCAGGTCGTACACGTAGATGGTTTTCAGCTTCTCCGCATGGGCGAAGGGCGTGGTTATTTCAGACTGAAGACTGCCGATAAAATGATTTCGGGCCGTCAGGAGTTCTTCCTGAGAAATTTCTTCCGTGCGAAGCCGGTTGAATTCCTTACGGATTTCGTCGAACGCGGTACGAACCAGGTCCTTGTTTACGTCAGCGCCAACGGCGATGTAGGATCCATGCCTTAGTGCATTCAGCGAAGCATAGATCCCGTAGGTAAGACCCTTCTCTTCGCGGATGTTCTTCATCAGCCGGGAACCAAAATAACCGCCCAGGATATGGCAAACGAAGACGGCTTCGATGTAGTCGGGATGAAGTCGATCGATCGATCGCCGCCCGAAACGCAATGACGATTGAACCGTGTTGTCACGTGAAAGGTACACATCCTCCGGCTGGTGAGCCGGCTGAGGACGTTGGACAGGTTCCGATGGCTTGCGTTTCCAGGAATTGAAGGTGTCGGTAATCAACGTTTCATGCTCTTCCGTGATACGACCCGATACAAATACAGTGAAGTCGTGAAGGCGTGTATCGTAATGGTCGAAAAGGTGTTGCTGCGACAGAGCCGCAATATCTTTTTCTTCAGCTTCTTTCCCGTAAGGAAAATCGCCGAAAAGCGTTTTCCTGAACTGCTTGGAGGCGACGAAGCTTGTCTTCTCCAAATTCACCTTCAGGTTTTGGATATAAATAGACTTGGCCAGCTCGATCTCCTTTTTCGGGAATACGGGCTCCTGCAGTATCTCGCGCACCAGTTGCAGAACGGGCTCCAGCTTCTTACCCAATGCATACAGCGAAATAGAGACCAGGTCCATACCTGGATGAATCTCCAGGTGTGCGCCGTAGCGATCAAGCAACTCTGCTATTTCGAAGCTGTCCTTGTAGCGCGTACCCTTATTGAGAAGATGGGCGGTGAAATAGGCGGCGGCGGTCTTTTTTTCATACCATCGCCCCGCCTTAAAGAGCAGTTCTATCTTAAGCACGTCCTGACCACCTCCACGGACAAAGAACAACTCGATACCGTTGTCAAGGTTTTTTCTTTCCGGTTCAATCAGTTCGAAGGACGTGCTTTCAACATATGCCGGAGCTGCCGTTCGGTCGAGCATGCCCTAGTTGGTTGGAGTTTCCCGTTCAAAGTTGGCCTCACCAAGCTGCAGCATGATGGAGAACCGAAGGGTTTCGGCGAGGGGATGTTCGCGCTGATTGGTCGGCACGATATAGGCCAAATCGACGACGAAATTGTTCAGGCCTTGCACCAGGTATCCCGCCTGAAAACCTATTCCGGCGGTGAGATATTTTCGGTTGCCCTTGTCTTTTGCCTCGTTAAAATAGCCGAGCCGGGCAGCAAAGACGTCGCGATACCAGTACTCTACGCCGATGGAAGTCATTATCTCATGCAACTCCTCGCTCGCCCCGCCGGGTGCATCCGAGAAGGATTCAAACATTCCGGAGAGGAGTGTTTGGTTTTCATCGATGGTGGGAACCATGAGCTTGTTAAAATCCAATGCGAAAGTCAGCGTATTAAAAGGATCGAGGCTTGTCGTGTACGCGCCGCCCAGTCGTAAATTGGTCGGAAGGAAATCCCTGTTGGCGTTGTCGGTATAGGATATCTTTGCGCCGACGTTGGACAGCTGTGCTCCCAGCGAGAGCGTGCTGTTGTTTGCCGTTTGCAGCGGGCGGCTGTAGTACACGCCGATATCTGCGGCTACACTGCGGCCGGTCTGCGCTTCCGATCCCGAAAATGCACCTGTAAGATTGGATGAAATAAAACGCGCGGTCACGCCAACCCCCAGAAACTCGGATAGCATCCTCGAATAGGTGCCATCAAAGGAGAATTCACGAGGGTTGAAGTCGCCCAACGGGTTGTTATGATCATCGCGAAAACTGATGTCGCCGAGGTCGAAATATTTCAGTGAAAACCCCACTGCCTGTTCCCGTGAAAACTTCATATAACCGGTCAGCGAAGAGATCCACATGTCGTTGACGATCTTGGCGAGCCACGGATTGACCGAAAGGCTCACCCCCCAGCGCTTGTCGATGAACGCAAGTTTCCCGGCGTTCCAGTATGCGGAGTTCGCATCCGGAGTGGTAGCAACACCTGCATCGCCCAAGGCCGCGTGACGCGAGTCCGGCGTGATCGCCAGGAACGGGACCGCGGTGGTGATTGCCTTTTGGGCGCCAATCAGATCGCTCGGATCAGGGTTGTGGTTTGAATAAGAGACTTCGCCATCCTGCATCCCGGTCTGAGCCAATGCCCACTGACCGGTCAGAAACGAGAGAATCAGAACAGAAGCTTTTAACCTCATCAAGTTTGTCTTCAAGGCCTTAAAGATAGCTATTTCACCAGAAATAGCTTGGTAACCCGCTCATTTTTAGAGCCGTTGGTTAGGGAACGCACAATCAGCCTCGCAATGTATAAACCCGAAGCCGCTTTTTTTTGAAAATCCGTGCCCGACAATTCTACAAGGTCCGTCCTGTAGTCGCTGTCGGGAAGGTCGAACTGAAACGTCTTTATCACCGCCCCGGCGACGTCCTGGATGTACAACTCCGCACGAAGGTCATCACCGGAACGGTTATGTGTGAAAAAGAGCGTCGTATTGTCTCGAAAAGGGTTCGGGTAATTGCCAAATGACTCGATCACGAGATGGTGTCCATCTGTCACGATAAAATCAAGAGTAGCCGTTGCCGAATTGTTGAATACGTCCCAGGCTTTCACCGTTAATGTATGGGGTCCAGGCTCAAGATTCCTGATCGGGAACCTTATCCATCCCGATGTAGGATCATCTACGTCGGCGATATAGTAGTCGTTGAGAACAAAGGTCTGGGCATCATTGTCGAGCGTGGCAATAATGCTGTTCCCTATACCATAGCTTGAGATATTGACGCCACTGTTGTCGTTAACCCGGGCAATTAACCACGTGTCCGGATCCACGATGCCGCCATTCATAAAGGTCGTATCATCCATGAACAGTCGTATTGACGGTGCCTCGGCTTCCGATAAAACCCCTGGTTCCGTGGCGCCTACCTTAAAGTCAGTGTAAACCCCACTGGCGTCGCGGTAGTCTGCGGTGTCATAAGCATAGAGGCTGAACTTCCCCATATCGACCGTGTAGTCGATGTTGCGTGGAAGCATGAACGTGAACGAGAATTCGCCGTCCTTCACGGTGGCCTGTCCTCTGAACAACGTGTTATCCCAGTCGTCGTACACGTAGGGAGGGGAATTCCTTCCAATCGTCTGCCGTTGATGCTGTTTGTCAAAAAGCGTTGATACCACAATGCCGTTGAAGTCGTCCAGCCTGACGCCGCTGAAAGTCTGGATCTCCCCCCTGGCCACAACGGTTGAAAGGGCTTTCAATGTATCGGAACCGGAGGCGGTCTTGAGTTCGGTGATTACTACACGGTGTGGTGGTAGTGCGAGCGTCATTGACGGATCGGCAAGCAAGGAAAAGTTGCGGTTAAGGACGCCGCTGATGCTATTGTTCTTCGTCTGGCGGAAAACTTCCCCGACATGGAAAAAATTGTCCCCATCGCGCTGCAATAAGGCATCGTAGAATGCGAGGTTAAGGTTGAAGTTCGTCTCCACCCTGACGAGACGTGATGTGGTGACAAGACCAATAGCGCCCCCGTTTGGTTGCGTTACAATCACCTCGGCACTGGATGTGCGTGTAGGGTTATCGTGCCTTCCGAATTCACAGGTGGCCGTAACGAGAAAGGGGTAAAGGCTATT
>CAZIAG010000377.1:0-4283 GCA_964537375.1 uncultured Roseivirgaceae bacterium | reverse complement strand
TCATTAGTGAAAAAACTGATATCGATGCCTCGGGTCTTCCGATTTTTCGGATCACGTCTGAAGCTGCCAATGGGGACGCAAGGCAATTCTTTTTTTCGTCGGCTTTTCGCCAACTTCGGGATACGACTTCTGGCTGTGTATTGATTGACGAATCCTTCCGCGATGCGTTCAAAGAGTTCGGCCAATATATGCGACAGCGATTCGCGTCGGGAAGAAAGGGGCTGAAGGTGTTCGTCATTGGCAATTACGAAGGGAAATCAGCTTCAGTAAAGGGTAGGCAGGAGGTTGTTGATGTCGTTATGAGCAACATCGTGGGTGTGGTACCGGGCAAATCCCGCCCCGACGAGTTCGTGATCTTTTCAGCTCATTATGATCACATTGGAATCCAGCCAACCGTTGACGGCGATTCGATCGCCAACGGTGCTGACGACGACGCATCGGGGACGACGGCGGTTATCCTTTTGGCCGAACATTTTAAACGTGTGAACAACAATGAACGGTCGCTGATTTTTGTTGCATTTACAGCGGAAGAGATTGGTGGATTTGGTTCCCGGTATTTCTCGGAACACCTCGACCCGGATAAGGTGGTGGCGATGTTCAATATTGAGATGATCGGCAAACCGTCGAAATGGGGAAGGAACGCGGCATTTCTTACAGGGTTTGAGCGATCTAACCTTGGCGAGATTATGGCGCGCAACCTGGAAGGGACAGGATTTCAGATCAAACCGGACCCGTATCCGGAGCAAAACCTTTTCTATCGTTCCGACAATGCTACCCTTGCTCGCCTCGGTGTACCGGCTCACACGATTTCGACCGATCAGATCGACTCGGACGAATTATATCACACCGTCAATGATGAATTTGAAAGTCTGGACGTGGGTAATATTGCGGCTGCAATTCGTGCCATTGCTTTGGCATCGCAATCGGTGATCAGCGGTGTTGATACTCCTTCGCGAATCGATAAGGCCACGGTTCGTTGAATTGTGCTCATTCGCGATGAGTTTTTTTCGTCGGTCTCCCAATTGAAAGGCGATTTAGCGACGGCAGAGCGGCTGTGGGATCACGTTGTGAACTGCTATTCTGAAGTGCATCGTCATTATCACACCCTCGATCACCTGGAGGCAATGACGCACGAACTGACTGGGTTCAGGAGCGCCGTTTCATCGTGGACTGCCATGGTCTTTGCGATAGTTTGGCATGATGTGAAATACAATGTTCGGAGGAACGACAACGAGGACAAGAGCGCGGTCGTCGCCGGGGAAGCGCTGACCACTCTTCGCGCACCCGCAGACGTTCGCGACCGATGCATTGAAATGATTCTCGCGACTCAGGGACATGCCGTCTCTGCTGATCCCGAGGTTAATCTGTTTACCGACGCCGACCTCGCGATACTTGGTGCTTCGCCGGAAACGTATGCCAGGTATGCCGCGAACATCCGCAAAGAGTTTTCCATTTATCCCGATGTGCTATTCCGAGATGGACGCGCCAAGGTATTGAAGGCCTTTCTGTCGACAAATCGTATCTTCAAGACCCAGCCATTTTGGGAAAAATATGAGGAAAACGCGCGGCGAAATATTCAGTGGGAGTTGAAGACCCTCTGATTATCGCAGAAAGAACCTTGTTGCGACGAGGAGTCCGGAGATTGAACCGGCAGTGTTTGCAGCGATGTCCCACACATCGAACGTTCTCCTCGGAATGAAGGCATCCTGTACGAATTCCAGCAGTATGCCATAACACGTACACCCGACACAGACGATAAGGAACAGGCGTAGCATCTGGTTGCGCGGACGTGCCTTGGCGGTTAATCCATAGCAGATAAGGGCGACAAGCGTGGCAAACAAACCAATGTGCACCCACTTGTCGACCCAAAGGAACGAGAACCAGTTCCTTGTAGGGAATGCAGTGCCTGGCAGGCTGAGCAGTGTTGTGACGACAACCAGCCATACGAGAGCAGGAAGAAAGCCGGGCCGCGGTAGTTTCAATGTTGTCCTTTGTGCAAGTATAGCAATTATCGGGCGCAGCCGGCACCAGACTTAAATCAGTTTTTCTCGGGTAGCCTTTGCCACGGCCTCCGACTTGCTGTTCACCTGAAGTTTGGAATATATGTTCTTGATGAATGTCTTGGTTGTTTCCTTTGAAATGAACAACTCCTCCGATATCTGCGTGTATGTCTTGCACTGGGCAATCAAATTGAGGACTTCCGTCTCACGCCTGGACAGGGGTGAAGCCGTGCTCACGTGAAAGTCTTCGACGATCCGCCGGGCAATAAGACTACTCATTGGCGCACCACCCTTCGCAATTTCTTTCAGCGCCGTCAGGAGTTCGTGATAATTTGCGCTTTTCGTGATATAACCCGATGCACCAGCTTTCAGTGCCTGGTATACATAATCGGAATCCTCGTGAACGGAAACCATGATGATCTCGACCTCGGGATACTTTTCACGGATCATGCGTGTGCCCTGGATTCCATTGATGCCAGGCAGGCCAATATCCATCAAAACGATGTCGGGAACGTCAACTATGAAGGAATCAAGCGCATCGCGCACATTGTCAAAACAGTTTATCACCCTAAATTTTTCGGATCCGTTGATGAGGACGCGATAGGTGTCTCTGATATCGTCATCGTCCTCCACGATAACGATATTGATTTTGTCTTTGTGGATCATAGGTTCAGGTTAGTTGATACATAAATTTACTGTACCCCAATAATTGAATTTATCCCCCATATGGGTGTATTTTCACGTAATTTGACCGTTGAACATTATTTTTGTTGCCCTCATAGGTGAAGGATGCCCGAAATTCCTGTTTTGCCAGGTATCTTGGTGGTCAAAATTTCTCAACAGGTTCTATGAGTAAGATCTATCGAAGCCCTGCCCAAACCCTATTGCTTGCCTGGCTTTTAGCGGGCACGATGGACGCATTGGCGGCCATCCTTATATATAGAGTACCTCCTATGTCGATGTTCCGTTACATCGCCAGTGGTGCATTTGGGGCTGAGGCGTTGAATGGCGGCATGGGCATGGTGCTGATGGGTGTGACTTTTCATTATTTTATCGCGCTTGTTTGGACGCTGGGGTTCTTTGTTTTGGCTTCGAGACTGAAATTCACCTGGACCAATCGGTTTCTTACCGGCCTGGTCTATGGATTGCTTGTATGGGTTGTGATGAATCTGGCTGTATTGCCACTCTCCAGCGCACAGACCCGTCAGCTGACGTTAACGTCATTTGCCATCGGCGCGGGGATACTTATGTTCGCCATTGGGTTGCCCATTGCGTTGATTGTCGGTCGCTACTATGCGCAGAGGAACGAAAGAGGATAACAACCTTCCAATTCGCTTCATTTAACAAATTCGTAAAATTTCGTTGGCGTACGAGTAACATCGGTACGGCACCTTTGGTGCGTAAACCAATTGAAATGAAAATGAAAAAACTCTTATTGATGTTTTCCATCGCAGTATCCGGGGTACTTTTTGTCCACTGCGATGATGAAGAAACCACGCCTGACGGACCTGTGATCACCGCACCCGCTGTATCTAACGTTGAAGTTGGGTCCAGTATTGAGGTGGCATTTAATATTGTCACGCCGGGCGGATTTAGTTCGGCGGAGGTTTCCGCGGAAGGCGGTACTGCCGTCATTGCCGCGACCCCTGAGGATGGTGCGACTGAAGGCCAGGTAGTTGCCGTTTTTACCGCTGACGAAACCGAAGGTGCGGCGACCATTACGGTAACCGTCAAAGACAAAAACAACAAGAGTGATTCTCAAACGGCGGCGATTAGTAAGCAATCGGTGGTTACCGAGGTAATCGTGTCGGGAAACGTTACTCAGAACACGACTTGGAAAACGGGTAAGAGCTACATCCTCACGGGAAGGATTACGGTTTTGGACGGCGTGACGTTGACGATCGAACCCGGAGTGATCGTGAAGGGGCAGGCAGGGACGCAAGCGAATGCGACGGCGTTGATGGTCGCGCGGGGAGGCAAGCTGATGGCGGAGGGCGCACCTGAATTGCCCATCATCTTTACGGCAATTGCAGATGAGATAACACCTGAAGATGTTGCTGCGGGAAACATCGCAAGCCCCAACCTGGATCCGACAACCCAGGGCTACTGGGGCGGTTTGATCATCCTCGGCCGGGCGCCAATCTCTGCATCCGCGTCCGAGGTGCAGATCGAGGGTATCCCGACCAGCGACACCAACGGGCTTTATGGCGGCGATGATCCTGATGACAATTCCGGTGTGCTTCGTTATGTTTCTATTCGCCATGGTGGTACCAATATTGGTGC
>CAZIAG010000376.1:0-4283 GCA_964537375.1 uncultured Roseivirgaceae bacterium | reverse complement strand
CGAACATGCGTCCGGACCGAGAGACCGAAGAAGAACGGCTTCCCGAAAGCAACATGAGTAAGGACCAGCGAGAAGATGCTGAACACGTGGAAAAGAAGCGTCAAGAACCAAACCAGGATAGCTCGGACATTCAGCAACTGGCCGACGACGTCGAGGGTACGGTTGGCTCGAGAGTCACCAGCAGTTCGCCGGACGATATAGCCGGTGTCGCCGACCTCGATCGTGGCATGCGCAGGGCGAAACGCCGCCAGGGAACGTAGCGATCCTATTTCTTCTGGTTCTTCTGGCCCAGGTCCAAACCATCCATCTCGGCCTGTGAAAAGAATGGCTGGTTTCTCAAGCGCTTTCCGGTTGCCGCAAACCAGGCGTTAGCGACAGCTGCTCCAGTCGGCGGAAGAGCGGGCTCGCCAAGACCGGTAGGGTCTATACCATTATCAACGAAATGCACGTCGATTTCCGGAATCTCTTTCATTCGGATCAACCGGTAGTTGTTGAAGTTGCGTTGTTGTGGGACCCCGTCCTTGAATGTAAGCTGGCCGTAAAGAGCGTGCCCCAATCCATCAACAATAGCACCGCGAACCTGTTGCTCTGCACCTGTTAAATTGACGACAATACCGCAGTCTGCCGCCGCATAAACTTTCTCTAGGATAGGGCGACCGTTGTTCACAACCATCTCTGCCACTTGCGCCACATAGGAGCGATGTGAAAAGTAGACACTAAAGCCCTGCACTACATTCTTCTTACGACCCCACATCGACTTTTCGGCGGCGAGGTTAATCACCTCTATCATACGGTCGATGTCGTAACGAATCTCACCCACGGGCGCTGACTTTGCCTTTCGCAACAGTTCAAGCCTGAACTGCACAGGATCCTTCCCGGCCGCGACAGCTACCTCATCAAGAAAAGATTGTTCAGCAAATGCGAGAAAGTTCGTAATTGGCGCGCGCCACGGACCAGTCGTAATGTGCGAGCGGTGATCAATTGATTCGATCAGCACGTTTGGCACGGCGCCCGACGGGAAATTATGTTCACGCGTCGAGTTCCCCGCATTAATGCCGACGCCCCGCAACGTATACCCTACCATGTTTCCCGTTTCATCAAGTGCTGCCCTGAACCGGTAACGGACCGCAGGTCTGTAGCTTCCGCCCGTCATATCATCCTCTCGTGTCCACACGACTTTAACAGGGGCCTTCAGTTGTTTTGATATTTGAACTGCGTCTACAACATAGTCTGATTGTAGTCTTCGTCCAAACCCACCGCCAAGCCTCGTGATCTCCAGCGTAATCCTTTCAGGCGATATACCCAATATCCGGGCCGCGTCACCCCTCGCCCTTTCCGGTGTTTGCGTCGGACCGATCAGTTCCGCTCCGTCGTCCCGCACGTGTGCAAAAAAATTCATCGGCTCCATCGGAGCATGCGGCAGAAACGGGCACTGGTATTCCGCAGTCACAACTTTTGTGGCGTTTGCAAAGGCCGATTCGACGTCGCCGTCACGCCGTCGAATCGTAGCTTCACCCTTATCCAAAAGGTCCTTGAACAAGCGATCGTGGTCTTCGCTGCTTTCGAGATCGCCGTCATTTTCATATTCCACTTTCAGAACGCGTCTTGCTTTATTTGCCGTCCAGGTGTTTTTTCCCACGACGGCAACATGGTTGTCGTAGGTCACGACGTCAACAATACCTGGAATGGCTTTGACTTCCGACGCGTCCACCGACTTTATTCTGGCCCCGAATGCGGGTGGACGCTGTACCATCGCAATGAGCATGCCTTCGCGCTGGACGTCGAGGCCATACAAGGGTTGCCCTGTAAACATCGCATGATTATCGACGTTGCGAATACGCGTACCGATGATCCTGAATGCTGATTTGTCTTTCAACGGAACGTCAGTCGGCACAGCCAGCATGGCTGCCTCGCGGGCAAGCTCACCATAACCAAGTTTTTTTCCGGAGGCGGCGTGAATCACAAAACTCCTTTCGGTGGTCAGGGTCGACGTCGGTACGCTTAGTCGTTTTGCGGCGGCCTCGATCAGCATGGCACGCGCCGTAGCCCCTGCCCTTCTTAGACGTTCCCATGAATGCGGAATTGCGCCACTGCCGCCAGTCAGCTGTCGTTCAAAACGCGATGCATCGAGAGGAGCCTGCACCACCTTCACATGGCTCCAATCGGCATCGAGCTCTTCGGCAACGATCATTGGAAAGGACGTCTTCACATTCTGGCCCAGCTCCGGGTTGGGCGAGAAAAGGGTGATGGTTCCATCGGGTGCGAGCGTCAGGAAGCTGTTGAAGTTGATGTCTTCGGCGTTGGCAGCGGCGATCACCGGTGTTTCCGCTGAACTCCAGTTAAAGCCAAGGATGAGCCCACCACTCGCGGTGGCGGCAATCTTCAGGAAATCTCTTCGGTTTGTCTTGACCATGGTTGAGTCTATTTCATTTTTGCGGCAAGAAGGACGGCATCCCTAATTCGGTGGTAGGTTCCACAACGGCAGATGTTTCCGTTCATAGCATTCTCGATGTCTTCGATGGTTGGCTCCGGATTCTGCTTGAGCAGCGCCGCTGCGGTCATGATCTGGCCAGCCTGACAATATCCGCATTGTGCTACGTCGACCTCATTCCAGGCGCGCTGCACCGGATGAGTTCCGTCGGGAGAAAGGCCCTCGATAGTGGTAATCTTGTTGTCGCGCACGCCGGAAACAGGAAAAGTACACGCACGGATCGGTCGGTCGTTCAAATGAACTGTGCAGGCGCCACATTGCGCAAGACCGCATCCATATTTGGTGCCGACCAGGCCCAGGTTGTCACGTAATACCCACAGTAGCGGAGTGTCGGGGTCGGCCTCGGTTTCGTAGACCTGCCCATTGATGGTAAGGCTGTAATTTGCCATAGAGAATCAGATGGTTCAGGCATAAAGTAAGAAAAAATTGCCGGGTTCGGAAACAGACTTACCTGATCCGTATCAACATAGTTTGGTTGGTTGCCCTGGTAAGGCAAATCTGGTTATTATTGCACCTCAACCAGCGCTATGCCCGAATCGCCCGACTCCCGGATCAAAAAACTCGTTGTTCATTACGTCGGAAACAAATTGATGGACGAAGGTGTAAAGCTCTCGCGACGCGGGATTGACCTGGCGTCTCTCGCGGGCAGGGACCTTATTGAAAAGTGGTTCCTTTCTCCCTTCGTCGAACGTGTCTATCACCGGTTGACCCATGCTACAAGCCTCGAACTTAATGAAGTATATACGGTGGCGCGGGAAGTGTTCGCCTCCCCCGGGGTGTTTTTTAAAAAGTCACGTGACCTCGCGAGCATCCTTTACGAATACGCTACACATCCAAAGGTAAAGGCAGGCGAATGCTACGTCGCGTACTTTGAAAACGTCGAGGTTGGCGGCGAAGTAACGGACGCGATCGCCATGTTCAAGACCGAAACGAGGGAATCGTTTATCAGAGTTACCGAAGACGAAGGCAGTTTCGACCTTAGCCTGGATGACGGCATCAACCTCAGAAAACCAGACAAGGGATTCATCCTGTTCAACGTTCACGAAGAAGATGGCTACCGCCTTTGCATCGTGGACAATCAAAACAACCAGGAAGCGCAGTATTGGAAAGACTCATTCCTGAAGGCCAATCCCGTGGCCGATAGCTATTTCCACACGCAACAATACCTGAGTTTGGCCAAGCGTTTTGTCACGGAACAACTTGACGACGAGTTCGAGGTCTCCCGCGCTGACCAAATCGACTACCTCAACCGGTCGTTAAAGTACTTCAAGGAACATGAATCCTTTGATGAGCAGGAGTTTGCGGATCAGGTTTTTGAACATCGTGAAGTGATCCAGTCCTTCAAACGATTCAAAGGCGCGGTTCAAGAGGAAGATGATACCGCCTTCGTCGGCCAATTCGACATCGCTACAGCAGCGGTAAAGCGAAACGCATCGATCTTCAAAAGCGTGCTGAAGCTCGACAAGAACTTTCACATCTACATCCACGGCGACCGTAATCTTATCGAACGCGGTATCGATCCCGATGGCCGAAAGTATTACAAGATTTATTACAAGGAAGAGCAATAACCGACGCTTGGACGCCGGTCAAGGAAATTCATCCACACGCTGTTGAAAAAATCTCCAACGCCGGGCACCCGTCCGCGCCAATAAGACCGGCTTTATCTCCTTGTGGAAGGCGGACAGACACTGTTTCGGCGACCGCTGAAGAGTGGCACACCTTTTCGACCTATTCGGTAAGAAAATGTCGAACAAAAATCTTGTAATGCTATGAAAAGGATAATCGTTATGAC
>CAZIAG010000375.1:0-4293 GCA_964537375.1 uncultured Roseivirgaceae bacterium | reverse complement strand
AGACTGTTGCTCTCGACGGATAACGGATTGGCTAGGCGGAATCTGGTTCGAAAACACTGTGTCCTTGAATTTGGACGGCGCTTCGCTACTTCGGGACAAGCGTTGGGCCTCGGAATTCGAGCTGTCCACGAACCAGGAGACTAGCGAAGACAGAGGGCAGATTGAAGAAATAGATTTCGTGGCGGAGCACAACCCCAGCCGTAGGGACATGTCATCATAAAATCTACTTCCAGGATCTTCAATCGCTAATTCCCGGCGATTGGAAGACGGCACTCGTTTGGCCATGGTCCGCTCTTCTTTCAACGACAAAAATTCTCCCCGCTATCGAACTTTTTATTTCAGCATCTTGTCGAACGTGCTGGTTGCGACAAAGTGATAATTCGGCCGGGCTTTTTCATAGACGTGTCTGGCCCATTCCCGGCCTTCCGGCGTCTTGACCATCTCGTCGTAGAGCGGACTGAGAAATTTCCTCCTCCCCGTGTTAATGAGAAACGCTTCAATCTTAGGAAACATTTTGCGATACCCGTTGCGAATGGAAATGACACCCCACGCCGTTATGACCTCTGCATTACCAGAGTCGGTGAAACCGCCGAAACGGTCGAGTGCCACCATCTCCGTCGTATTGATCTCCTCGGGCAGGTTTTTGAGGAAATGCAGCCATTCATGCGTACTCCAGTCCTTCGCGGTGCTCGGGTCGGGGATCTTCCCCTCTTTCCAGGAATGCAACGCGTCGTCTACACGCTTGAACCTTGTTGCGTCAGGGACGGGGATGTCGGCGGGCAAACCCTCACGGTGAATCCATGCATCGAAGTGTTCCTGGTCGAGCGTGATCCCGAAAGTGTCGCGATAGTATTTGCCGATGTACGCCTTGAACGATTCCGTATCCATCGCGCCGAACGCATTGTGCGTGAAATAGTCTTTCAGGAAGGCGTCGAACTTTTCACGACCGTGACGTTCTTCGATCGACCGAAGAAAGAAATACCCTTTGTTATAGGCGATATCGGTTACCCCGTCATCCGGATTACGTCCGTCCAGGTTCAGCAGGAGTCTTGTGTCGGCGGCAAGTCCCTGCGCCGTTAAGGATTTTACCTCAGCCTGGACATCCTGCAGATTCAACGACGCCAGCATCTCGGCGTAGTCGCGACCGTAGAGCTTTTCCATGATGCGCGTCTCAAAATAGACGGTGAAGCCTTCGTTCAGCCAGAAGTCGTTCCAGGTAGCGTTGGTCACCAGGTTTCCCGACCAGCTGTGCGCGAGCTCGTGAGCGATAAGCGACGTCAGTGAACGATCGCCGGCAATCACCGTAGGCGTTGCGAAAGTGAGGCGCGGATTCTCCATGCCGCCAAAGGGAAAGCTGGGAGGAAGCACAATCACATCGTAGCGGTCCCACAAGTACGGACCGTACAAATCTTCGGCACCGGCAATCATTTTCTCCATGTCGGCAAACTCCCAGGCAACCTTGTCGATCATGGATGGTTCTGCATAAACACCACTGCGATCGCTGATCGGCCTGAACTCGACATCACCCACCGCAAGCGCGAGGAGATATGAAGAGATGGGCTGTCGCATTTCGAAACGATACGTGCCCGTTTCATTCTTCTCTTGCGGATTGGATGCGCTCATCAACGCCAACAACTCCGCCGGCACCGTCACTTCGGCATCGTACGTGAATTTGATTCCCGGAGAATCCTGGCAGGGGATCCAGCTGCGCGCAAGTATTGCCTGTGATTGGGTGAAAAGAAATGGATGCTTCTTGTCGGCGGTTTGTTCCGGCGAAAGCCATTGCACGGCCGCGGCGTCAGGACTGGTTTCGTATTCAATATCCACGCTCGAAACTTCGGGTCCGATGGTAATGGTCAGTGCTTCACCGAGGGTCGGATCATTTTTGCCAAGCGTATAATCAGCCGGGCCTGCGTTGGTACGGACCGCCGTTACGGCGAGTCCCTTCGTATCAAAGACAATTTCCTTTGCGTCCTCGCCGGTTTCGATCTGCCATGAGGCCGTCGCCGTGATCTTGCGCATTTCAAAATCAACTACGGCCTTCCAGCTGAGGTGTGTAACGCGAGCCGTCGCGGGTCTTGAGTAAGAGTGCGGATCAGTTTTCAATGGCGTTGAATCATTCGGTGGATTGTTCGTGCATGCCGAGACGATCAGGACTAACAGGATGCCGGAAGTTTTCAGGTTCATTGGCGTGATTGAGGATCATGAGAGAAATATCACTCGTATTCGCAGGTGCCGAACTCGCTCTTAACCGTGACCTTCGCCGAAGGGAATGCTTCAACACGGCCGATAACCTGGGCGTCTACGTTAAAGGATTTGGCAATCTGTATGATCTCGGCCGCCCGCCTTTCATCGACGTACAGTTCCATACGATGTCCCATGTTGAACACCTTGTACATCTCCTTCCATTCCGTGCCGCTTTGTTCCTGGATGATCCGGAACAAGGGAGGAACCGGGAACAGATTGTCCTTGATCACGTGCAGCTGATCGATAAAATGCAGCACCTTGGTTTGTGCGCCCCCGCTGCAATGGATCATGCCGTGGATCTCGGAACGCATTTCCTTCAATACCTCGACAATGATCGGGGCATAGGTGCGCGTCGGAGAAAGGACTAGCTGTCCTGCGCTGACGTCAAGGCCGGGAATCGGATCCGTGACCTTGTATTTTCCACCATAGACCAACTCGTCCGGCAAGTTTGTGTCAAAGCTCTCCGGGTATTTTGCGACGTAGTCGTGGGTGAATACGTCGTGACGGGCGGAGGTAAGACCGTTACTCCCCATTCCGCCGTTGTACGCGTCTTCGTAGGTGGCTTTGCCGTAGGAGGCAAGCCCGACGATCACGTCGCCCGGACGAATGTTGCTGTTGTCGATCACGTCGGCGCGCTTCATGCGACAAACGACCGTGCTGTCCACAACGATGGTGCGCACCAGGTCTCCAAGATCTGCCGTCTCTCCCCCCGTGCTGGTGATCTGCAGACCGTGTTGTCTCAACATTTCCAATACCTCTTCGGTGCCGTTGATGATGGCCGAGATTACTTCTCCCGGAACGAAGTTCTTGTTTCGTCCAATCGTTGAGGAGACCAGAATATTATCCGTAGCGCCAACGCAGAGCAAGTCGTCGGTATTCATGACGATAGCGTCTTGCGCAATTCCCTTCCACACGGAAAGATCGCCGGTCTCTTTCCAGTAAATGTATGCCAATGACGATTTCGTGCCCGCGCCGTCTGCATGCATCACCGTACAGTACGCGTCGTCGCCGGCGAGGTGGTCGGGCACGATCTTACAGAACGCCTTCGGGAACAAACCCTTGCTGAGTTTGGCGATGGCCTGGTGAACATCTTCTTTGGATGCGGAAACGCCGCGCTGTTTGTAACGGTCGGACACGTGTATTACGGATTGCGAAGAGGCCGCAAATTAGCAAAAAAGCCGGGAAGGGGTTGTAAAATGGGCCCGCCCGAAAGCCAGGCCTCCGGACGGGATATATATTTATTGCTTTCTATAATTAGATACCTGAAGAGGGGCCAAAAGTTGCATCACAACTGCATCTTTTTGAAAAATTCCCAGGCAACGATGCCGAGGCATACCGAAATGTTCAGCGAATGCTTTGTGCCGAATTGCGGAATCTCGATGGCCGCATCGGCAAGAGGTAATGCTTCCTCGCTGACGCCGTTGACCTCATTGCCAAACACGAGGCAGTATTTTTTCCCGTTAACGGGCTCAAAGGTATTCAGCGGCCGACTTCTCGTGGTCTGTTCAATCAATACGATGGTGTAACCGTTTTTCTTCAATCCGGTCAGAAGCGCGGCGGTTGACTCGGCGTATTCCCAGTCGACCGAGCGCGTGGCGCCCAACGCCGTTTTTTCGATTTCGCGGTGAGGAGGGGTGCCGGTTATCCCCGTGAGCCAGATTTTCTCAAGCCGAAAAGCGTCGGAGGTCCGAAACGCGGAGCCGACGTTGTGCAGACTGCGGATATTGTCAAGGACTACCGCGACCGGAAGTTTTTGGGCGGATTTGAACTGGTCGACTGAAATCCGACCCATCTCCTCGAGACTGAGTTTTTTCATGTTGCGAAATTAGCTGGAATCGGGGGATTCTGATTCGCCAAACGCCTCGCCGTTCTTGATCTTTATCGCAATCGCTGATTTGACGCGTGGCAGCGCCCGGATGAACTGATTCGGCTTCTCGAAATTTCGGAAGGAAGCCATGTCGCCGATATCGGATGTCATGAAGGATACATGACCTTCAGGCTCAGCCCGATGGTAGGGAATTTCGGGAAGGTCTACGCCGTTGACCT
>CAZIAG010000374.1:0-4296 GCA_964537375.1 uncultured Roseivirgaceae bacterium | reverse complement strand
ACATTACCGAAAGGATCGGTGGTGATCTTGAACGGGTCCTCCACTCCTCCCGCTCCGTAGATGGCCCGCACCCAAAGCAGTTCGTCATTGCTGTTGTACTTGGCCAGGTATATGTCACCATACGAATCGGCAGTGAACCGGGTCACCGTGCCGCCCTTGATGTCGAAATTAGCCGTCCCCCAAAAACGACCCGTCGTATAGTAGTTTCCTTCACTGTCGCGGTGAGCAGTCCAGACGCCGCCACCGTAGGGTTTAGCAGATTCGAGGCGGAACTGTGCCTGGGTAAAAACCGGTATAAGAACAAAGGCAGATAACAGTAGTAATGCTGTGCGCATAGCTGGGGGCAAAGGCATTATACGGAGCAATTCAATTTTATCATTAGTCAGGATGGCGCTTGAATCATCGTCGCGAATTGCCCTACCCCACGACGCCATCAGTTAGTTCATCAGCTGCCGGGTGGACCCGGAGGCGTCGGCAATGCCGTATTTTCGGTATTCCCACCACCCCCTCCGCCGCCACCGCTCGGGGGGTTATCACCGCTTAACATCAGCACGGCTCCGCCAACCGCTATCGGGGAAAGCACCAATAACATTGGTGTCTTGCCCTTTACGGCAAAGCGACCACTTTCGACGGTCTCACTTCCGGAAGAAAGCCTGAGGAAATATCCATCCCCTTTCTCGAGATCGTTAGGAACGGTCCATTCGAAGCGCCCCCGGTTAAGCATTTGGGTGACGTCTCCGATCATTTGATCATTCCTGTGAAGGGTGATCTTCACCTGCTGCATGGCGGTGCCTCCCTGCCATTGAATGGTCGTCGTTTTCCCTTTCTTGACACTGCGACCGGCGGTGGGAGATTGAAAGCCAAACTTCAGCACCACAGGCCTGCCCCGGAGTTCGAACGTGACATCCCCCTTGTAGGTCTGCAAAGCTGACAAGGCATTCCATTCAACGCGCTTGTTATACCCCGGGGTCACGTTCGGTCCAATGTCACCGATTCCCGTCAGGGGCGCCGCGTAATTATCTACAGAACAATACAATTCAACATTAAAAGTGCCGTCTGAAGAGGACGCCACCAGGTCGTAGGTAATGACGACCACATCGCCCTGGGCAGTTGCGCGGACATTCTGGAAGGTTTGTGCAACGGCATTAACCGTTGACATTAGCAATGATAAGAAGAGCAGCAGATACAAATTCCGCATAGGCACAGGTTAGGCGTCGTGAAGTTACACCTTTTTTCGACAAGACTCAACCGCGGCTATCAACCTCTTTCGTTTAATGCCGGCCGCGGGTATTCCGTAACCGTAACAACATGACGGGAATACGCACGAGGCTCCCTGTTTCCGGTGAATTAGCCCCGCCGTGTAGGCCGCGACGCTCGATTCATGTGCTCTGTTCGGACGCTCCATCAAAACCAACGGCCAGACCCCCAGACTTAAAACACTCCAAATGAAGAACATCCAACAAAGTGCAGCGGATACTTAAAAAATCGTATTCAAACTATGGAATAATTTTTTTAGGTTAGTCTAAACTTTTATTTTTGTATCTCGTATACAGTTTGTACATGCTGACCTACACAGAAGAGAACTACCTAAAGACCATTTACCGGCTGTCGGAAGGCGGCACGAAGGCCGTCCTCACCAACGAGATAGCCGAATCGATGAGTACGCGGGCGGCCTCGGTGACGGATATGGTAAAGAAACTCTCCGGAAAGAACCTCATCTCCTACGAGAAGTACTACGGGGTCAAGATAACCCGCCAGGGAAAAAATGAAGCGCTCATGGTCGTGCGGAAACACCGACTGTGGGAGACGTTCCTGGTCGAAAAGTTGAACTTCAACTGGGATGAGGTGCATGATGTCGCCGAGCAGCTTGAACACATTCAATCACCGCTGCTCATTGAAAAGCTCGACGAATACCTCGGCTTTCCGACCGCCGACCCGCACGGTCATCCGATCCCGGACAAGAACGGGAAAATCCACGCCGTACGGCAAGTGCCGCTGGCCGAATCTCCCTTGAAAAAGAAGTGCACCGTGCAATCGGTGAAGGATGGTTCACCAGCGTTCCTGCAATACCTCAGCAAAGTCGGTATCGCCATCGGATCAACCATCACCATCCTCGAGAAAGTCGAATTCGATGGCTCGCTTGAAGTAATGGTCGACGGGAAAAAGAAACTCTTTCTTTCAAGGGAAGCTGCGCAAAACCTACTGGTAAACGCTTGATTATGAATCGAAGGTCAGAACATAGAATACGTTTCCTCGCACTAATTACCGGACTGATGATCCTGTTTCTCCTCTCCTTCTCCGGCTGCGGATCTAAACCCGGAAACAATAAGGGCCGGTTCCTCATCATCACCACGACGGGCATGATCGCCGACGCGGTGAAGAATATAGCGGGTGATTCCGCCGAGGTTGTATCCCTCATGGGCCCTGGTGTCGATCCACACCTTTACAAAGCGACGCACGGTGACCTGGAAAAACTCACCGAAGCGGACGTTATCTTTTACAACGGCCTTCACCTGGAGGGCAAGATGGGCGAAGTCCTCGAAAAACTTGGCCGCACCAAGCCCGTGATCGCGGTAAGCGATGGCGTGCCTGATTCACTGCTGCGAACAGCGCCCGGCTTTCAGGGAGCATACGACCCCCACATCTGGTTTGACGTGGAGTTGTGGCGTATGGCTGTGCAACACGTCATCTCGTTTCTCGCCGATTACGATTCGGTCAATGCATCCGCCTATCGCCAACGGGGCAACGCCTACCTGGCAAAACTGGATTCACTCGACCGAAGCGTGAGTGTAGCCCTTGAACAGATTCCACAGGAACAACGTGTCCTGATCACCGCACATGATGCATTCGGATATTTCGGAGACGCGTACGGCATCGAAGTGAGGGGCTTGCAAGGCATCTCAACCGTTTCGGAATTCGGTCTGCGGGATGTCACCGAACTGGTGGACTTCATCATCGGGCGAAGGATCAAGGCCATTTTTGTCGAGACTTCCGTATCTCCGAAGTCGATAGAAGCTGTCGTTGAAGGTTGTCGAAAGAAGAACTGGAACGTCAGCATCGGCGGTAATCTGTATTCGGATGCGATGGGGCCGGAAGGAACAATCGAAGGCACGTACATCGGAATGGTGAATGCTAACGTAACGTCGATCGTGGAAGCTTTAAAATAATTGCCTTATGAGGATGGTCGGTCGGCGATTGTTGTTGATGGTATGGCTCACGACCCCGTGGGCATGCGAAGAATTTGAGCCCGCGGCACCCGACGATGCCTTCCTCCTTGACGGGCCCATTCCCGGGCTCACGGAGTCGGAGAACCTTCGTTTCATCCGCGGCGACATCGCCTTCAACGATGAAGTGTTCACACCCGAAACCGGATTGGGTCCGCTCTTCGTCGCCAACGCTTGCGGAAGCTGTCATCCCGGCGACGGCAAAGGTCATCCCTTTACAACGCTTACGCGTTTCGGTCAATGGGACGAAACCGGTAACCAGTATACTCATCTCGGTGGGCCACAATTGCAGAACCGGGCGATCCCTGGTTTTGAACCGGAAAAACTTCCTCCCGGGGTAGGCTTTTCCAAACTCACGCCGCCTGCCAACACGGGTCTGGGATACCTGGACGCCGTGAGTGATGAGGAGATACTTGCCTGGGCCGACCCGGACGACCTCGACGGCGACGGCATTAGCGGCGTCCCAAACTTCGTAGACATCAAAGGATACCTTCAACCGCGTCCCGGCGCGATCACCATTAACGGCAAGTATATCGGTCGCTTCGGAAAGAAGGCGGCCGCTTACGACTTGCACCAGCAAACGGCCCAGGCATACAACGAGGACATCGGTATCACCTCGACGTATGAACCTTTCGATACCCACTCCGGACTCCCCGTCGATCCTGAGATCACGGATCAGACCATTCACGATGTCGTCTTTTATTTGAAAACGCTGAAGGCGCCGATACCGCGAAACACGGGTAACAACGCCGTGACTGAGGGCAAACAATTGTTCACGCAATTCGGCTGCGCAAAATGTCACCGCCCCGTAATGACGACCGGTCCCTCGCCGATCGCCGCATTGGCCAACAAGACGTTTTATCCGTACACCGATTTGCTCTTGCACGACATGGGCCCCGGCCTCGACGACGGATACACCGAGGGCACGGCAAAGACATACGAATGGCGAACGCCTCCGTTATGGGGGCTTGGCCTGTCTAAATATTCGCAGGGCGGAGCGTATTTCCTGATGCACGATGGAAGAGCCAGGAGCATTGAAGAAGCGATCCTGCTCCATGGTGGCGAAGCAGAG
>CAZIAG010000373.1:0-4303 GCA_964537375.1 uncultured Roseivirgaceae bacterium | reverse complement strand
GTGCTGGTACCGTACCCGATGCCCACGATCCGTCAAAACGCCACGCTCCCACCATGCTCACCACGGACCTCGCGTTGCGCTTCGATCCTATCTATGAAAAGATCTCGCGTCGGTTCCTGGAAGACCCGGATGCGTTTGCCGATGCCTTCGCCCGCGCCTGGTTCAAGCTCACACACCGCGATATGGGTCCACGCGCTCGTTACCTGGGACCGGAAGTTCCGAAGGAAGAACTGATCTGGCAGGACCCGATCCCCGCGGTTACGCACAAACTGATCGACGACAAAGATATTGCTGCATTAAAGAAAAAGATTCTCGAGTCGCGACTGAGCGTGCCGGAGCTGGTCTCGACAGCCTGGGCGTCTGCGTCTACGTTCCGCGGGTCAGACAAGCGCGGAGGGGCCAACGGTGCACGTATTCGCCTGGCGCCGCAGAAAGACTGGGAAGTGAACAACCCCACTCAGCTCGCCAGGGTGCTGCAGGCCCTGGAAGGGATCCAGGTTCAATTCAACGCCGCACATGCTTCCGCAGGCAAACAAGTTTCCCTTGCGGACCTGATCGTACTGGCAGGATGTGCGGGCATTGAACATGCGGCCAGGGCGGGTGGTCACGACATCACCGTTCCCTTTACGCCGGGTCGCGCCGATGCTTCCCAGGAACAGACGGATGTCGACTCCTTCGAGGTGATAGAACCGGCCGCCGATGGTTTCCGCAATTATGTGAAAAAGCATCACAAAGCGTCTCCGGAAGACCTCTTGGTGGACAAAGCCCAATTGCTCACCCTCACGGCACCGGAAATGACCGTACTCGTCGGCGGTATGCGCGTGCTGAATACCAACTATGACAATTCGAAACACGGCGTGTTCTCCACCCGTCCCGGAACGCTGACCAATGACTACTTTGTCAACCTGCTCGATTTCGGAACGACGTGGAGCGCCACCTCTGAAGAGAAGAAATTGTTCGAGGGCCGCGATCGCAAAACCGGTAAGGTCAAGTGGACCGCCACGCGCGTCGACCTGATCTTTGGATCAAACTCCGAATTAAGGGCGTTGGCCGAGGTGTACGCTTCCGCGGATGGAGAGATAAAGTTTATCAAGGATTTTGTCGCGACGTGGGTTAAGGTGATGAATCTGGATCGGTTTGATTTGAGGTAGCGTCGGTTGGGGGTTGGGGTTCCCGGGTTGCGGGTTTTCAAGTGCGGGCTGTCCAGAAGCGCGACCGCAAGGATTTGATCACGCATCCTTTGCGTGCTCTGCGCCTTGGCGTGAAACCAGGATCGCGAGCAGAGTTACCTCAGAAATTGTACAGGCCCGTCCTCGGAACGCGGAATGCAGAACTTCGCCAAAACAGAAAGACTTAATTGCCGGAACTTTCGAAATGGCGAGTTTCAAGCACTCACCTTCCCCCCTCAAATTTGAAGACAATTTGAAGCACTTAACAACCGTTTGGCCCGCCGTTTGCACCTACTGGTATAATACAAAACCCAGGTCTTATGAAAATCAAGGCAATGTTTCCGGCGATGGCCATAGTGGTCTCCGGATGGTTCACGGGGCAAGCGCAGGTGATAGAGGCAGAGGTACCGGGCGACCACTTCAGCCTGGAGGGAGCTCTCGAACTTTTTAAGGAATCGCGTTCTCCCGAGGAGTTCGAGCGAATGCTGAACGATCCCGAGACCAAGGTTAACAACCTCGACCTGAATGGCGATGGATACATCGACTATATACGCGTGATCGACCGCTATGAAGGGAATGTGCACGTCTTTATCCTGCAAGCCGTTGTTTCGGCATCGGAGAACCAGGACATCGCGGTGATCGAATTGGAGAAACTCGAAAATGGGCGAGCGGTGCTGCAAATCGTCGGCGATCCCGATATCTATGGGATTGAAACGATCATCGAACCGACCAGCGAAGTGCGAATGTATGCCGGGAGCGTTACCACGCGCAACGTCGTGAATGTCTGGCATTGGCCGATCGTCCGCTATGTGTACAGCCCAACCTACGTGGTGTATCATTCGCCCTGGGGCTGGCATTATCGCCCCGTTTGGTGGCGCCCCTGGAGACCGGTAGTGTATGTTGACTATTACACCTACTGGGAGCCGTTTTGGGGACACTACAGTTTTTGTCATACGCGCCGGGTAGTGTACGCGCATCACATCTACCACCCCCACCGTACGACCTCGGTGGTCGTGGTAAACCGGTACAGACCACAAGTCGTGAAAGTCCGCGAGCAGTACAGTGACGGCGCAGCAAGGCGAAACAGCCGGAGTTCATCCGGCAGCATAGATCGGGAGTCGGGCAGCAGAAGTTCGCGTACGGGTACCGTTGACGCGAATGGCAGCCGGACCAGTTCGTCAGGACGTGAAAGTCGTTCCGGCAGGTTATCGCAGAGCCGAAGCGAGAACAGCCAGGAAAGCGTGCGGAAAAGGTCTGGCAGCGAAACCACCCGATCGGGAAGCGGCCAGGGGTCCACTCCTACCGACAACGACTCCTTTCTAAGGGAACGTCGTACATCCCCGGCGAAAAGTCGTTCAGAGGTGCGGAGCGTCGTCGACAAGGGTACTGACAACAGCACGCCCGTATATCGGCGCTCAACACCGAGCCAGTCCGAGTCTGCGCCCTCGCGATCGTCGGTAGCACCACGCGAGTCGGGTTCAAGTCCGTCAAGGTCAACGATTACGCCAAGTCGCTCGAGTTCGAATCCGACAAGGTCGACTGCAAGTCCGAGCCGTTCAAGCTCAAGTCCTTCGCTTAGTCCGAGTCGTTCGAGTTCTAGTCCGTCTCGTTCTACAACAAGTCCAAGCAGGTCGAGTTCAAGTCCGTCGGTGAGCCCGAGCCGATCCACATCGAGTCCGTCGCGGTCAACCGTAAGTCCGAGCCGGTCATCGAGTCCCTCGGTGAGCCCGGGTCGTTCTTCGAGTCCGTCGAGATCGACCCCCAGCCCCTCGAAGTCAGGTGGTTCTCGTTCGAGGGATAATTGAGCTGATCGAAGCAAAGGATAGGATGAACGCTCGCAATTTTTGGCGCCGAGTTCGTAACGCTACCCTTTCAGGAACCCCGATATCACTTCAAGGCGAGCGAGGATATTCTTCTCGTTCGCTTTTACTTTCTCAACCAGGGTCGGGTTATGCTGCCGAAGATCATACTTGACCGTGTCGAAGAAAACCTCGATCATAAAGCCGACATCACCGGTAACAATCACTTCAATCTTCTCTTTCGCAAACTTCAGGGCCCAGTGATCCTCGGCAAAGGCCTCCAGGACAAGTTCATAATCCGGCAGGTTCTTTTTGAAATAGTCCTTGACCAGCTGTGTGTTTGATTTCATGAAGAAATAATCAATACGAATCCGTCCTGATGGTATAATCCGGATTCTGATTGATCCAGTTCCGCAGCGTCGTCAGCGCTTCCTCGAAGTCATCCGCAAACAACTCGCCGGATTCATCAACTTCCAACGGACCATCTACGAGCGCCGGAGCGACGTATTCCATAACGCGATAAGCACATGGGATACGTTGTTCGCCATCCGGGTCGCCGGACGTGCAGTTCGCCTCATCGCTCTGGATAATCTGATCCAGGAAAGTAAACACGCGTTTTTGTCGTGTGTAAACCAGGTCCGGGACTGCGTAATAGACGAAGTCATCGTTCACGACGGCCCGGGACAGTCGTCGTTCGATGTAACGGATGGCTTCTTCCTCCCCCATGCGGGCAAGGGACACCCGCGCCGCCCATTTATCTTTGGACGTTGCTGTCGAATTGATGATGTCGCGAAGACGGTTTGTGTAGTCGGTTAACTGAAGATATCCCGCCAGCTTCAGGGCTTCGTCGAGGTGGTAGGCATTCGGCCGAATGAATGTCCCGATGGAGTCCCGGTCGATATCAGCAAAATCACCGGGAGCAAATCCCGTAAGCGCGTCGATGGTCACGAACACAATCCCGGCACTAGCATCCCGCATGCCCAGGACGAATTGATGAACCGCCCTGCGGCGAACATTTTCCGACGTACTCCGCTGCCCTATTCGTTTCAATGCGTAATACGCCTTGGAGCGAACCATTTCGGTGGAGTCATTGCAATACGGAATGATAACGTCGATAAGAGCTTGCCCGTTTTGCGTGTCCGTGAGCGCCGACGCGGGCAACGGCTGGTACGGCGCCTGGCGGAGAGTGTTGAAGTATTGTTGCAGGTCGGTGACGGAGGGTTGGGCGGAGGCGGGCACGTCACTGAGAAGGAACGCCCCAAGAAGACCAAATAGTAGAGGAGGCTGTAAAGTGAACTGTGTCAAAGACGGAAAAATCACCAACTTTGACAAACT
>CAZIAG010000372.1:0-4304 GCA_964537375.1 uncultured Roseivirgaceae bacterium | reverse complement strand
TTGAAATGGCCGAAGGCTATCCGATAGAAGCACAAGCTGCCAACAGTATCGAACGTCAGAAAGAGCGGATCAAACAGTGGCCATATTCGAGGGAAGTGTTTCTTACGCATCCTGGTGAGGAACGTGAAGCTCCGTATCCTGGGGAGATATTCCGTCAGCCAGACCTTCTCGCAACGCTGAATAAGATGGTCGACGCGGAGCAACAAGCCCTCAAGGAAGGAAAAACGCGTAAGGAAGCGATATATGCAGCCTATGACCGATTCTACAAAGGGGACATCGCAAGTGAATTTGTCCGCGGCGCTCGTGAGCAGGGCGCACTGATCACCATGGACGACCTCGCGAACTGGAAAGTGCTCGAAGAAGAACCGCTTATGACGACCTACAAGGGAATCGAAGTCTACAAACTTGCCCAGTGGACGCAGGGTCCGATGATGCTTGAAGCCTTGAATATCCTGGAGAACATAGATTTGAAAAGCATGGGCTACAATTCGGCTCGCTATATGCACACGCTTTACCAGGTAATGAACCTGACCTTTGCCGACCGTGACTTCTACTTTGGCGACCCGTACCTAGATCCTGAAGAACCGATGAAAGGCTTGTTGTCGAAAGAGTATGCCCGCGAACGTCTGAAGGCGATCAACTGGAAACACAACGATGAAAGGGCCACGCCCGGTGACCCTTACCCCTTTGAAGGTAAGACCAATCCTTATCTCGATCTTTTAAAGCAATGGGAACAGGCATCGCTTCGCAACGGTCATCTTCCGGTCGATCAACGGTATCTGGCACAGGTATGGGCAGGCACCACCACTGTGCAGGCAGCTGACAAGGAAGGATGGGTTGTCTCTATAACGCCCAGTGGCGGATGGATCCCAGCATGCATCGCTGGCAAAACCGGTGTCGGCATGAGCCAGCGCATGCAAAGCTTCGTAACGGATCCGAAACTCAATCCGTACAACGTCGTTGCGCCGGGAAAAAGACCGCGCGTCACACTCACTCCTTCGCTTGCCTTAAAAGACGGTAAACTGTTTCTGTCCTTTGCGGTGCAGGGTGGAGATACGCAGGACCAGAACCTGCTGCAGTTCTTTCTCAATATAGTCGAGTTCGGCATGAATGTGCAGGAGGCCGCCGAAGCCGCGAACATCAACACTTACCAATTCTACTTGTCACTGGGCGATGAAAATCGAAGGCCGCGGCCCGGGGTAATGCTCGTTCATGAAAGCACACCTCCGTACGTCAGAAAGGAGCTTCAGAAGATGGGCTACCAGTTGCGTTTCGACGATCGCACATCCGGCCCAATTAACGCGATCTTCTTCGACTGGGAACACGGGACTTTCTGGGGAGGATCTAGTAATCACGGAGAAGATTATGGGATTGGGTGGTAGACGGGACCAATGTCTCAAGGCCCGAGGGAAGGAAAGGTTCAAGGTCCATGGCAATAATCCGATCAAAGATTAATTAACATATGAAACCAGCGTTGACTTTCGTGTTGTTGTTTGCCACAGGGGCTGCAATGACACAAATCCCGTCAAGGGAAATTCAGATCAAGACGGCGTTGCTCGCGGCTCCTGAGGAGGATCGCAATGGCGCAACTGTGTACGGATATGACGCCGACGGCGAGTTCGTCGTGCTCGGGAAGGGTACCAATGAAATGATCTGTCTGGCCGATGATCCAAATCAACAAGGGCTCAACGTCTCGTGCTATCATGCCGATCTCGACCCCTTTATGGCGCGCGGCCGGGCCCTCCGGAAGGAAGGTAAAACATTTCAGGAAGTCTTTGACATCCGTGAACAGGAGGTGAAATCCGGAAAGCTCAGGATGCCGCAGCAACCTACAACGTTGTTTGTTTATACGGCTACTGATGAAAACTTCGATAGCAATACGGGGGAAGTCAAGAAAGGGTACCTTCGCTATGTGATCTACATACCGTACGCAACCGCGGAGTCGACGGGCCTTCCTCTGAAACCCGACGCACCCGGCATGCCTTGGATCATGGACCCTGGCACCCACCGGGCCCACATTATGATCAATCCGGGAAGGGATTAGTCGGATTACTGCAATTGACGCGGATGAATCGGATTGCCTGGATTGTAACGCCTGGTAGCGTTACGATGCCCATGTTTTTCCATTTCCGGCTTCGGACAGAGGAATGCATCCTTTATAAACACCCGGGACAGCATCATACTGCAACACTTGCGTCGCCCCGGGTTCCGACGTGAAGAACCCAAGCATCGTCAATTCCTTCATCGTGAGGACAAACGGCCGTTGTGCCTGACTCGATGCCTGCTTTTCGGCGGCTATCGCCTCATTGTGCTTCTTTATAACAAACGCCTTCTGCGATTCCGCGTCCAGGTCGATGAACGCATCGCCATATTCGGCCTCGGCCTCCTCGTTAAACGCCTTTAGCCCTTCGATGAAACGTTCCTGCTGCTCCTGGGAATATACTTCCTTCAACATCTGATCTATAAACGCGGGTACTCCGGCCTCCTTGGCTCCGGGTGTATCCGTTTTCGGGATAATAATTTCAGCGACTTGCGAAACGAGCGACGCCTGGTCTTCAGAGAGGAACTCCGGTCTAAAATCCACGCCGGGCCTGGCGGTGCAACCTTTCAGAACACCCATGATCGCCGGTGCCGAAACCACGCCGCCCATTAGCAGCGCCGTCCGCTTGATTGCTTCTCTTCTATCCATATTCCCTGTTAAAGATTTTGTTTCTTCATTTCACTGACTGCGTAGTCTACGGCTCGCGCCGTGAATGCCATATAGCCCAATGAAGGGTTGTGACACGCTGCCGACGTCATGAATGATCCATCTGTAACGAAAACGTTCTTACAGGCGTGCACTTGGTTCCATTTGTTTAGCACCGACGTCTTCGGATCCTTACCCATCCGGGCCGTACCCATTTCGTGAATACCAAGGCCGACACCACCGATATCATCATAAGGTCTGACATTCTTAAAGCCCGCGGATTCAAGCATTTCCACTGCATCGTTGGCCATGTCCTCGCGCATCTTGTATTCATTCTCACGGAACGTTGCATCGAATGTCAGGGTCGGGAGCCCGTACTTATCTTTGACGTCGTTGTTGATCCACACGCGGTTGTCGTGATGCGGCAACATCTCGCCAAAGGCAAGCAATCCTACCGTCCATTTGCCGGGTGTCGTCACCGCCTCCTTTAGCTCCTCTCCGATACTCATCTCTCCAACGAGATGTGTCCACCCCTGACGGCTCGCGCCTCCCTGGTAGCCGAACCCCCGCAAGTATCCGCGCTTATCCTTGCCGATATTCCGGTAACGTGGAATGTAGATGCCGTTGGCCCTTCGGCCAATATAGTATTTGTCTTCAAAACCATCTGCTTCCGCATTGGCGCCGACGCGGAAATGATGGTCCATAATATTGTGGCCCAACTCACCGCTGTCATTACCGAATCCATTGGGGAACCGGTTGGACTTAGAGTTTAGCATTATAAACGTAGAACCAAACGTAGAAGCGCAAAGGAAAATGACTTTGGCGTAGTACTCTACTTGTTCGAGTGTTTCAGCGTCCAGCACCCTGACGCCGGTGGCTCTACCCTTCTGTTCATCATAGATGATTTCATAGACGATGGAGTTCGGCCGCAACGTCATGTTGCCCGTCCTTTCGGCGGCAGGCAAGGTAGAAGAATTGGAACTAAAGTAGGCACCATAAGGGCAACCGCGAATACACAGATTCCTGTACTGACATGTTCCACGGTGCTTAGCGTGCTCCAACGGTGCAGTGACGTGTGCAACCCGACCAATGGTCAGCACTCGCCCGAAGTTGTCTTTCATCGACTTCTTCAGGTGTTGCTCTACGCAATTCAGTTCCATGGGTGGAAGGAACTGTCCGTCCGGCAATTGAGCCAGGCCTTCCGGCTGCCCGCTTACGCCAATAAATTTCTCAACGTAATCATACCAGGGCGCGATATCCTTGTACCGCACCGGCCAGTCGACGGCGATGCCCTCGCGCGCATTCGCTTCAAAATCGATGTCGCTCAAGCGGTAACTCTGCCTTCCCCACATAATCGAACGACCACCAACGTGATAGCCCCTCATCCAGTCAAATCGGTTGACTTCCGTATACGGGTTCTCCAGGTCGTTCACAAACCAATGTTTGCTGGACGGCCGGACCGTATACCCCGTACGAGCTTGCTTGTGTTGCTTCTTCAAATCCTCCTGCGTGGGACGATCAGCGTTCTCCAGTTCCCAGATATCCTTTGTGGCAGTCGGATAATCATCCGGGTGTTTTACCATACGACCTCGCTCCAGCACGAGCGTCTTTAGTCCCT
>CAZIAG010000371.1:0-4328 GCA_964537375.1 uncultured Roseivirgaceae bacterium | reverse complement strand
GGCATATCCGGAAAGAAACTCCTCGGGTGTTGTCGGCTCATGCAAGGGCTTTTCGTATTGAACAAACTCTGTATAAAGAAGAGGCGCCAACACCTGTCCTCCTCCAAAGACCAGGCTTCCGTTTCGGTAAAAGTTCTCGAACAATTTGATCGGAAGCGCCTTTGTAATGCCCCCGAGGGATGCGGCAGCGATGAACACACCCGCCCAGAGGACGAAGTTCGACCAGGAAATCCGAACCTTCCGTTTCTCTTCACGCGGTTGTGAACGAAATTTCAGCGATGTCAATAAGCCCGCGCATACCAGGATCACCGGGAACACAAACGGACTTTGAAAAAAGTACGAGCATACCGCGCTCGCAATCATAATCGTGACTCCAGTGCGTGTATTCACCGTCTTGAGGCTTATGACGTAAGCCCCGTAACTAACGAATCCGACGGCCATAGGCTTGATGACGGTGCTCAGTTCAGTGGCAACCACCGGATCAATAAAGGAAAGACCAACCGCCGCCGCGATCATAATCAGCACGGCGGGAAGTATCCACACCAACAAGGTAAGGTAGGCAAGGTTCGGTCCACCAATCCTGAAACCGATCGCCGTAAGCGTCTGTGTTGAAGCGGGGCCGGGTAAGACCTGGCACAGAGAGTTGATCTCGATGAGGTCCTCTTCAGAGAGATATTTGCGTTTGGAGACGAGTACTTTTTGAAAATGCGAAAGATGGGCCTGGGGACCGCCGAACGTTGTCAGCGCGAGCATCAGGACGTCCCTTAGGAAAATGTAATATCGAACGCGCCGAATCAATTCCTGTTATTTCTTTTTCAACCCGATTTCCGCGAGCCGTTGATCGAGAAATTCGCCGGCAGTGATATCCTCCCATCGTTTAGGGTTGTCTGCCGTGACGGTAGAGGGAAGGGCCGCAAGACTCATTTCCGACCTCGGGTGCATAAAAAAGGGAATTGAATAACGCGGCGTGTTCATCAAATGTCGTGGTGGGTTGACCACCCGGTGTATTGTCGATTTTAGAACACCATTGGTGAACCGTTCGAGCATATCACCAACGTTAACCACGAGTTGGTTGGGCAGGGCGGTGATCGGTATCCACTTACCATCGCGGCGAAGCACCTGAAGACCATCGGCACTCGCTCCCATCAACAATGTGATAAGGTTTATGTCGCCGTGTTCCGCTGCCCGGACGGCGTCGTGTGGTACCGCATCCGGGTCGTCGATCGGATAGTAATGTATCGGCCTGAGAATGCTGTTGCCATTCCTTATTTTCTCGTCAAAATAGTCTTCGGACAATCCAAGGTAAACGGCAATGGCGCGAAGCATGTACACGCCTGTCTTTTCAAGTGCGCGGTAAGCCTCAATGCCTGCAGGTTTGAGCTCCGGTACTTCATCCGGCCAAAGGTTCGCAGGATACCCCTCTTTCTTCAGCTGCGACTCTTCCAACTCCTGCCCTATATGAAAGAACTCTTTCAGGTCGCCAGTGTTGCGCCCCTTGGCGTGTTCTTTCTGCTTTCCGATATAGCCGCGTTGGCCCGCGAGATCGGGTCGTTCGTACTTTTGTTTTACTGAATCAGGCAGCGAAAAGAAGCGACGAATCGACTCATATAATCTCGACTGCATTGCGTCGTCGAGAAAGTGATTCCTGATAGCGACGAAGCCGATGTTATTGTACGCTTCACCCAATGCATCGACGAACCGGCGTTTCTTCTCCTCGTCGCCCAAATAAAAATCCGATAAATCGAGCGAGGGAATTTCGTCGTAAAGGATTTCGTTCATACCGGTGGTGGATTGCTGTCTGCAAGCTAAATATTTTTTACCTAACTTAAGGCATATTCGTTGCATGATCGGCAATTGTTACACATAAACCAGAGAGCGCTATGAAAACTTCAAGAAGGGATTTTCTGCAAACATCAGTGAAAGCGGCAACTGTAGCGGTAGTTGGAACACCGTTTTTCGTAAGGCAAGCCGAAGCAAGCACGTCAAGGCCGTTCGCGTTGGAGTTCACACAAGTTAAACTCCCCTATGCTTATGACGCCCTGGAACCTTACATCGATGCCCAGACGATGGAACTACACTATTCGAAACACCACTCCGGTTATGTAAAAAAGGTCAACGATGCCATCAGCGCAGAGGCGATCGAATACGGTTCGGAAAAGGAATTCTTTGCGAACGCATCGAAGTTGTCTTCAAACGCCCGCAACAACGGTGGTGGCGCGTGGAATCACAACTTCTTCTGGCAGGTGATGAAGCCCGGTGCATCAAAAACTCCTTCCGGAAAAATTTCGGAAGCTATCAACGCCGCTTTTGGCTCATTTGAAAAATTCAAGGAGCAGTTCTCCAAAGCGGCCACCGGTCAATTCGGATCAGGATGGGCCTGGCTCGTCAGCGACAACGGCAAACTTAAGATAGGATCAACACCCAACCAGGATAACCCACTCATGGAAGTCAGCGAATTCCGCGGCACACCGCTGCTGGGTATCGACGTCTGGGAACACGCGTACTATCTCAAGTATCAAAATAAGCGTGCAGAGTATGTTGAGAATTGGTGGAATGTTGTCAATTGGGATGAGGTCGCCAAGAGGCTAGGATAGCATCCGGTTTCGAAGTTGTTGTCCGGGAATTTTCAACGTGCACGTTCGGCCCGCGAAGGGCGAAGGAAAGAAAGTCGGAAGTGCTGATTAGCGTGCGCCGACGTCCCGCCGATGACTGTCGGGAGCAGGGGGACCACGCGTAATCGGGGGACTTAGTGCTCAGAAGGTTTTTCTATGGTCATTCGCCTCCAAATGATTCGTACTAGCCGGCGAGCAGTGATCGATAACCAGGTGTGACGAAATACCCCGTTGCGAAGATTTTTCGGGGCCACCTGCCGATGTCTCTATTTCGGTCAAACTCCAAATTGCATCGGGTACCCAAACAAAGATCGGCAGGCACTGACTGGATCGCAAAGGCAGACTAGCAGCGTAGATTTAAATCAATCTTCCAGGATGCCACAATAGTCGTACTCACGATCGATATCGATGAAGACATCTTGGCTTGCTTCTTCAAACCACTTCTGAAGAATACGGTTGCGTTTTTCGTTCAGGGCTGCGGCCTGGATGCGGTAATAATCTGTCTTCAGCGAAGCCTGGTGAGGTGGAGTCCTTGATTTGTAATACAAAATCCGGGCGGCGTCCTTTTGTTCATTCGTACGGTACACCAGCGGCTTCGAAATACTGCCTACATCCATTGAGTCTACGGTAAAGAACACCACGGGGTCGAGATCCTCTACGGAAATCTGAAATCCTCCATCGGCGTCGGAGAAGTAGCCGCCACTTGTTTTTGTAAAGCTGTCATCGGAATGTTTTCTCGCGGCCTGCTCGAAGGTTATACTGTCCAGCAGGATCAGATTTCGAAGGCTATCCAGGAAGTCGACGGCGCGTTGAAGATCGTGTTCAGAGGGCGTCGGTGAAATCAGGATGTGCCGCGAATGGTATTCGTTTCCCCGACGGCCAAGCAATTGCATGATGTGAAAGCCGAAATCCGTTTCAAAGGGCATCGATACTTCGTCGACCTTTAGCTTGAAGGCCATCGCCTCATACTCGGGAACCATTTGTCCGCGACCGACCCAACCCATGTCGCCGCCGTTCTGCACAACGCTAGGATCGTCGGAATGCTTTCGGGCCAATTCATTAAAATCCTCGCCAGACAGGATACGACTTCGCAGTTCCAGCAATCGATTACGCGTTTCCTGCTTCTGTTCAGCACTTACCTCGGCCACCTTCACAATCTGACCAACCTCGACTGACGCAGAGAAATAGGGAAGGCTGTCAGTGGGGATGCGATTGAAGAACCGGCGAACTTCTGCCGGAGTGACCGCAAGGCCATCCGTCACCGTTGCCTCCATTTTCTGAACCACCAACTGCTCACGGACACGATCTCTCAGCTCGGTACGGATTTGATCCATTGTCTTTCCATAGATCTCTTCCAACTCACTGGGCGTGCGCCCCGACTGAGCCAGGATCATATCCATGCGCCTTTGCGTGTTGGCATCGACGTCGGCATCCGTCACAATCACCGAATCAAGTTCAGCCCGGGCCATCATCAGTTTGTTGCGGATCAAAACGGCCAGGCATTGACATTTCAGTTCCCGCGACTGGGGTGCACCGGCAGTCAGCTGCTCCAGATAAAACCGGTCAAGGTCCGATTTGAGCACGATATAATTATTGACCTTCGCGATGACTTCATCGACAACGAAGCCTTCCGGTTCCTGGGCCTGCACGGTCGGCAGGCTGCCCAGAACGACTATCATGGCCAGCAATGACCTACGGAGCATATATTTCAAAAGC
>CAZIAG010000370.1:0-4334 GCA_964537375.1 uncultured Roseivirgaceae bacterium | reverse complement strand
ACAATACCGCGGTACGGGGTATTACCTTTGTAACGGCGATATTTTATTTTAGGTGAGATGTACGCGCGGATCGTCGTTTTCAGTGGAATAATCTGGCTCTTTAGCTCAGGCCTTCTGGGTCAGGAGATCTATTCCCTTCGAAATTACAAGGCGGTTGACGGGCTGCCGCAGTCGCAGGTCAACATCATGCTGGAAGACAAGAATGGCTACCTGTGGATCGGGACCCATGGAGGAGGGCTGGCGCGATTTGACGGGCGCGAATTTATTGTTTACACTACCCTGAACGGACTCCTCAGCAACATCATCACCTACCTTAAGCTTGATGAAGAGGAGAATCTTTGGATCGCCCACCCTCGAGGTATCACTAAGTTCGACGGGATCACCTTCAAGACATTCAGTTTGCCCGGCTCGGCAGCAAGTTCGAGGCGGGTCAGGCGGTTGTTTGAGTTTCAGGATACGCTGTTCTTCGTATCAAATCATTTTGAACTTGGCAAGATCCACAACGATTCAGTGTATTACTGGGCGAGGCTGCATCAGGGCAAGTCAATTCGGTATACGCACGTGATTCCCAACAAGGATGTCATGCTCTATCTTAGTGATAGTAGTTTCTTCGTGCGTTCACGCAAGGGCGACTATAGCCTGGCGCACAATCACCGCTTCAACAGGTTGCTCTCAATCTTTAACTACCGCAATGCCGTGTGGCTGAAAACGGACAGCGGTTATTTTACCATTGATTTTGATCGTCGTGATTTCCTGCGCGCAAGTTTACTGGTCAAAAATCCGGTACTCTACTATGACACGATCAACGATGTCTTCTGGACACGACACGGGAGCAGCCTGCTCAAGGAAAAGATCATGGGAAACATCGTCGTTTCGGACACCGCCGTTCGGGACATCGACGTCACTCAGATATTGGTTGACTCGGAGGGAAACACCTGGTTTGGTACTGATGGGGATGGTCTTTCGAAATATTTTGTTCAGGATTTTGACCGTTGCAGTTCTGAGCGGTTGCGCGGGGTGTGGTCTATATTTCGCGACCGCGAAGGAGCCAGTTGGATAGGCACGATGTCGCGGGGCCTGTGGAGGATCAAAGATGGCGAAGTCAAGTCGTATACTTCGCGGTTTGATGGATCACGCAACGAAGTTTTTTGTATCAACCAGGGACCGGATGGTACGCTTTGGATTGGAACGGGTTATGGCCTCGGAAAATACCAACCCCAACGGGACGAGTTTCAATGGTATACCCGCGACGACGGTCTATCAAGTGCTTTTGTGCACAGTATTGACTTTGACCCCGAGGGGAGAATCTGGATCGGCACGGCTAGCGGAGGTGTAAACTTTTACGACGGAGAACGGTTCAAGGTTTTTGCGGCCGGTGATGGCCTAAAGGCTAACCGGGTCACGGCGCTGCACTATTCCGAAAAGTACCGTCAGATTTACGTGGGCAATGAGTTCGGTGTATTTTCCATCTCCGACGGCAAAGTGAGGCCGGTCCCGGTTCCCGGCATCGACAATACGTCTATCTCATCAATTCAAAGTTATCACGATTCGCTTTTGCTTGTGGGATCGCACGGGGCGGGGCTCGTACTATATAATCCTGCCTCAAGTACCGGCAAGCTCTACACTACGCATCATGGTTTGGCGTCGGATTTCATCTATTTCGCCGCGCCCGATCCTGACGACAATATCTGGATTGGAACAGAGAAGGGGATTACAAGAATCAAATTGACGGATACATTCGAAATCGTGCAGAACCTCCATTATGACTACGACAACGGGTTGACTGGAGTCGAAACAAACACAAATGCGTTCTATCTCGATAACGAGGTTAAATATTTTGGGTTGATTGACGGACTTTATCAATTCAACAACATCGATCAGCGGGGGCTGAAGTCGTTTCCGCTTCACTTAACCGACGTACAATTGTTTTACGGTGAGCAGCCGATCCGGCAATATGCCGACAGCCTGATGGGCTTTTTTAAAATTCCGTATGATCCTCAGCTACCACCCGACTGGAACCACATTACATTTTATTTTAACCGGGTCGACAAGCGATATCCGAAGTCGGTCAAGTTTAAGTACTACCTGGAGAATTTTGACAAAACATGGTCTCAACCGTCCTCAAATACCTATGTGACATATAGCAACCTGCCTCCGGGTCAATACTACTTCCACGTCATGGCTACCGACAACCAGGGAAGCTGGACGCCGGCAACAGTTTATCCTTTTACCGTGCGGACGCCATTTTATCAGACGGCTTCCTTTATTGTGGGTGTCTTTATCCTTTTCGCGGGGGGAGTAACCCTGGTCCTATACATCCGTGTGAAGCAGCGGGTGAACCAGGTCATGATGCTCGAGCGTATCCGTTCCCAGGAGCAGGAGGCCCTTCGCAAGGAGATTGCCCGCGACTTCCATGACGAAATGGGTAATCAATTGACACGCATTATAAACTATGTAAGCTTGCTCAAATTGAACGGGAACGGTCAACAGAACGGTCACGACCTGTATTCAAAGGTGGAAGATTCGGCTAAATACCTGTACACGGGTACCCGCGACTTTATTTGGTCGATCGACCCCGGTAATGATGAACTTTCGAAGCTCTTTATTCATATTCGCGACTTCGGGGAAAAGCTCTTTGAAGAGAAAAACATCAGCTTCAGGGCCTATAACGAGGTGAAGGAAAAAACAAAGCTACCCTATGGGTTCAGCCGCGAGGCCAACTTGATCTTCAAGGAGGCGATGACCAATGCCTTCAAATATTCACAGGCCAGGAACGTAACGTTGTCGCTGGTTCGCCATGAAGACAATTTTGAGATGAGTCTTGAGGACGATGGAATAGGCTTTTATACCGGTGATGTACAAAAATCCAACGGTCTTAAAAATATTCGTGAAAGGGCCGACAGGTTGCAGGCAATTCTACGTATACAGAGTAATAGGAACGAGGGAACGAAAATCATACTTCAATTCAAACTAAACAAAACCTTACGATATGGCCTTGCCCTTTAAGAAGAGAGTGCTGATTGTGGAAGACGATCAGGAGATCCGCAACAGCTTTAGCCTGATTGTGAACAGTTCGCAGCGATTTATGGTGATAAACGCTTACAGCAACTGTGAAGAAGCGATTGAGAGCATCAATCGGGATAAACCTGAGATTATCCTTATGGACGTCGAGTTGCCAGGTATGAATGGTATCCAGGGCACGAAGATCATCAAGGAAAAAAGTCCGATGAGCGAAATCATTATGGTGACGGTCTACGAAGATAGCGAGCTTGTCTTTGAAGCCCTTAAGGCTGGGGCTTCGGGCTACATTACGAAGAGTGCCAATTATATGGAGTTGTTGACCGCCCTGGAGGAGATCGTGAAAGGCGGGGCACCCATGAGTAGCAGGATCGCACGTATGGTGATTGATAACTTTCACGTCAATCCCAATTCCCCACTGACTCGACGGGAAACGGAGATACTGCAACTAATTGCGGAGGGAAAAACCTACACACAAATATCCGAAGAGTTGTTCATTTCAAAGGAGACCGCTAAAACTCATATTAAAAACATCTATTCCAAGCTGCAGGTCAACAGCAAGTCAGAGGCAATTGCCAAGGCAAACCTTGAAAAATTGATCTAACCTACGGTAGGGGATAATTTGCTTGCAAAGGTTGCTTCACGGCCCTGCCGGCACGTACTGCAACTATTTTTTTTTCGAGTGAGGCAAAACTATCCTGGCGATCCCTTCATCTTAGATCGAAATGTCTTCATAAGTTTAGGTTAATGAACCCCATTATGGGGGAGAAGCATTTAGCCCCTCGGACGGAGGGGCTTTTTTGTTTCATTCCAACCTCCGTGTTCGCTCAATCAGGGTGAATCGTTTCGTTTCAATATACCTCATCCGCCGTCATTTTTTTGCAGTCGCGCTTCGGGAATTTTGGAGTAACATCCTCCGCCCATTGTGGGGATGGAGTCATATGCAAACCTAAATACAACAGTATGAAGAAATTTCTACCAGTTCTTCTGATGTTTCTTGGCTTGGTCGCAACGACAACAGCACAAGAGCTCAGTGTATCCGGTAAGGTCACTTCTGCTGTCGACGGTAATCCAATACCCGGGGTAAACGTGCTTATTAAAGGCACTTCCAACGGTACGGTTACCGACATCGACGGGAGATACACCATTGCCAACGTCCCAGCGGACGGAACACTTACCTTCTCTTTTATCGGGATGAAAAGTCAGGACATTGCGGTTAATAGCCGTAACACAATCGACATCCTTCTTGAAGAGGAAGTGTCACAACTCAACGAAGTCGTGATTACCGGCTACGGCGAACAAGAGGCGCGTGCCAT
>CAZIAG010000369.1:0-4337 GCA_964537375.1 uncultured Roseivirgaceae bacterium | reverse complement strand
GTCGACTATTGCGCGCTGCTCTGCGGAAAGAAAGTTCAGCGATTTAGGTTGCTCCAGGAATTGATAAGCTTCGTAATCGTTGTCGACGCCCGTACGTTCGCGCAATTCTTTGACGGCTCCTCTTGCGTCTTCCCAGATGTCGAGAAATTGTTTCCCGGAAACAGTGGGTGTCATGGCGGCGACCTGTTGTTTCAGATCGTCAAGACCAATTCCGCTCCGGCCGTTGATCGGAACAACAGGCACGCCAAGACGTGCCGACAACTTTTTTATGTCGTAACTGATTCCTGCACGTGCCGCCAGGTCCATCATGCTAAGTGCCAACACCACCGGTAAACCGATATCGATGATTTGTGTGACCAGGAGCAGACTTCGCTTCAGGTTGGTGGCATCGGCGATGACGATTACCTTATCCGGACTTTCGGGAGAGTGATGGTCAAGCAAGATGCTGCCGACGATTTGTTCGTCGAGACTGCGGGGATAAATGCTATAGATGCCGGGCAGGTCGATCACTTCAACCAATTCGCCGTTCGGCAATAGCGTGTTGCCTGACCGCTTCTCCACGGTTACGCCGGGAAAATTTCCTATCCGCTGGTTCAGGCCGGTAAGTAGATTGAAAAGAGAGGATTTGCCGGAATTTGGATTTCCGACCAAAGCAATCTTTGCCCGCTTCTTCACTGACATCAACTCACAATTGAAATGGTTGCCGCTTCCTCTATTCGCAGGGAAAGTTCGTAACCCGACACGCTAATACACACCGGATCTCCGAACGGAGCCTTAAAGTTGAAGCGGACAGGCACACCCGGCAAGCAGCCCATTTCCATCAGCTTGACAGAAAGGTGTTCGTCGGTAAAGCCTGCGATAACTCCGACATCGCCCGGCTTCATCTGCGCCACATTCTTCGGGGTGGTTAACACAATTAATTTAGATTAATTTCAAACAAGGCAAAGATATAGGTGGTTCCTCTCGGAAGCAATGATTTGTGTCAGGATTGTGTTTAAGGAGAACGGTATGAGGAAAAACAAGAAAGCCCGGAATTTCAAGCAAACTTCATCTCCAAAAAAGGAAACATGGGAGGTGCGCCGGTCCGATGACGAGGAAAAGGGCCCACCGGACTTCGGTGGCATTCCGATGCGTGATCTAAAGAAAAATTTAGGCTGCGGCTGACAACTCAAATCGGACCAAGTCTGGCGCACGGCATAAAACGGATCAAAGATCATAAACGGTTGATGGGCGGTTCGCGAACGCGAGGGGTGACCAGTCCGGGTCTAACTAAAGACCACCCACGCGACGCCCAGGGTAAACAGGACGTTAAACAACTGCGCGACCAGGAAGACCAAAGCAGGTCGTCCGCTGCCAGCCGAAAAGATGTCCGAAAAACGGGTTTCCAGCCCGATGCATGTGAAAGCCATGGCAAACCAAAAGGTCTGAATCCCTTTGAGAGAACCCTTAACTGCTTGGGCGCTTTCGGGCAAAAGGAAGGAAAACAGAAACGAAGCAACCATAAACCCGAGTACAAATTTTGGGAATCTATCCCAAATAGTACGGGCAGAGGGCCGCTCCGACTCGCTGGACTTCCTGTAGGCCCAGTATACGGATATCACAAAAGCCGCCAAGCCAAGCAACACATTCTGAGAAAACTTAACAACCGTGGCGAATTTCAGGGCTTCCGGGCCGAGGAGCGTTCCAGCCGCCACCACGGCCCCCGTGGTATCAATCGTACCTCCGAGCCAGGCGCCGGCCACTGCCTCAGGCATTCCGGCTGCTTTTGCGATGTAGGGCATGATCAGCATCATGGGAATCGCGGTTATCAGTACCAGAGAAATAACGTACGATAGCTTTTTGTTATCCCCCTTGATTGCCCCGGCCGTGGCAATGGCGGCCGACACACCGCAGATTGCTACGGCACTGGCCAGCATCGTTCGGAGCTCCTCATCAATGCGCAATCTCTTCCCGATCCAAAAGCAAAACTGCCAAACAACCAGCACCACGGCGAGCGATTGCATCATGCCGAGCGCCCCGGCCTGAAGAACTTCCCGAAAGATGATTCCGGTGCCGAGGAGCACGAGACCGATCTTGATATACAACTCCGTTTGAACCACGGGCTTGACCCACCGCGGCGTGCCGATTACGTTGGAAATGAACAGTCCGACGATCAGGCTGAACAGCACAATCTCGAGACCCAATTCTTTTACCGTGCGATGGCCGGTAATTGCCTGGGCGCCAATCGCGATCAAAAAGATCAGCGTATAACCGAGCAGCGCCTTGGGTGTCACCTTGTCTCCTTTCAGAAGGGACGCTACCACGAAAACCAGGAAACCGAACGCCCAAAGAACGATCAGTACTACCGCGTTTTCCTTGAAAGCGGCAAACAATTCATGACTGGACTGCCATGATATCGCTGGCAGATTAGCACTAAAGCCGCCAAGGGCGACCAGAATGATGGCAAAGGCTACGACAACGGCGGTCCAATCTTCATTAAGCAATTTCATAGTGAACATTAAATGCTTTCGGCGACGAACACTCTGCGTACGCGATCACTGGTATTGGTGAGTATTTCGTACGGGATCGTTCCTATCGACTTGGCGAGTTCTTCAATCGGTAATCCGGGTCCAAAGATGATCACTTCGTCCCCCTCCTGGGCGTCAATCCCTGTAGCGTCAACCATGGTCATGTCCATACACACGTTCCCTACGACAGGAGCACGTTGCCCGTTCAACAGGACCGTTCCCTTACCGTTGCTGAAGGCCCTGCTAAATCCATCCGCGTAGCCGATAGCGATCGTGGCAATTCGCCCTTTTTCAGGAAGTTTTCCTCTTCGTCCATAACCGACGGTCTGTCCCTCCGGCAACTCTTTTATTTGCGACACAATAGTTTTTAATGTCGCTACAGGTTTTAAGTTAGCATCCCCGCCCTCAGTTGGATCAATTCCGTACAACCCGATGCCTAAGCGCACCATGTCCATTTGGTAATTTGGGAATCGAAGAATGCCGGGTGAATTCAGTATGTGATAAAGCGGCTTGTAGCCGATCGCGGCGGTGATCCGATCTGCACAACGAATGAATGACGCGACCTGTTGTTCGGAGAATCGGTCATGCGCGACTTCGTCCGCACCGGCAAGATGACTGAATATCGAAGCAATCCGGACTTTTGGACGGTCTGCCAATCGGGCGACGAGCGCATCTAAGTCTTGCTCCTCGAAACCAAGGCGATGCATGCCCGTATCCAGCTTGATGTGTATCGTGCAGGCCCTGCCCTTCAGGAATCCGAGCAACGCATCAAGCAGGCCAAAGCTATAGATCTCTGGCTCAAGGCGATGCTGTAGAAGAGTGCCAAAGCTCTCTTCCGTAGGGTTCATCACCATGATTGGCAACGTGATGTTGTTTCGTCGTAGGTCAACACCTTCGTCTGCATACGCGACACCCAGATAATCTACTTTGTGGTATTGAAGTAGGTTGGCGATTTCCGCGCTTCCGCTTCCGTACGCAAACGCCTTGACCATCGCCATGATTCTTGTCTTTGGATTCAGGCGTTCGCGAAAATAATTCAGGTTATTGACCAACGCACCGAGATTGATCTCCATCACGGTCCCATGGACCTTTCGCTGCAACCGCGATATGACCCTTTCGAACTCGAAAATGCGTGCACCTTTTACGAGTATGATTTCGTTTTGGATCAAATCCCAGTCGAATTGATCGATCAACTGATCGGTCGATTCATAGCAAAGTGAACCGGGTGGAAGACTGTGCTTGTATAGCGACAGCAAGGGGCCTACTGCAACCAGGGAATCGACGTGGCTGTTCTTTAGGTGGCGGGCAATTTCCTCAACCAGCTGCTGAGGAGACAAGCCGGATTCCAAAATATCGGAAAGGATGACCCTTTTCTTTTTCTTTTGATGTTGGTTCGAAAGAAAGTCGAGACTGATCCGCAACCCTGCGAGATCGTTGTTGTAAGAATCGTCGATCACCTGGCTTTGGTTGATCCCGTCTTTTAGCTCAAGCCTCATAGGCACGGATTGAAGCATCTGGATTCGCTCCTGGATCACTTCGGCCCGATAGTCGAGATAGAGCATCACCGCCACGCAATGAAAACAATTCTCGAGTGAGGCTCTGTCGCTGAAGGGAACGGCAAGGTTGAAAGAAATTCCCTTGAAGGAGACGTTGAATGAGCCACTTTGCTTTTTTACCTGTATACCTGCCGTAGAGGCAGCGCCCCAACTGAGACCGGGAATTCCAGCGGCCGTGATGGCCTGGTCCAGCGCCTTGTGGTCTTTGCAGTAGATGAGGACTCTGGCGGTGTTGAACAACTTTAGCTTTTCATCAACTTTTTGTCTTTGGGAT
>CAZIAG010000368.1:0-4339 GCA_964537375.1 uncultured Roseivirgaceae bacterium | reverse complement strand
CGACTGCTCCGGTTTTCAAAGGGCCTGTAGCGGATGTCGACTTTTTCAAAGATGACGCCTCCACCCAATCTTCCTTCACGAAATACGGGCCACGTCATCATTTCCTTTTTATCCTGGTAGTCGATATTTCGACGACTAATGATTATGTACTGCCGTCCGTCAGCACGGGCATCGCGCAACAGGTGACGGTATTCGCGTTCGGTGCGATCTTTAAAAAATCTTGAAAGGTGCCAGGCGAGAGAGTCAATTCCCTTGTTGAACACATCATCACTGGCCTGCGTTGCGTCAAAGGCCACGCGATAAAACGGCAAGGAGGTAGCCAGCAAGCTTCCGTTGTCAGAGTAAATGTTGCCTCGGGTAGCTTTGACCCGTTTGAAGTCGAACGAGACCCGTTCTCCCATCGCCGCCCATTTCTCCCCTTCAACGACTTGCAGATGACTGATCCTGGTAATGACGGCGATAGCGAACAGGAGAACCGCCAGAAAAGCGATTCTTACCCTTAGCAATATCGATTTCTTAATATTCACCCTTTTCGACCTGTATTTTGTACGGCGGCTGAAGGCTCTCTTTCAACCCCAATGATTTAACTTTCCTGGCAACCTCCGACTGTTTGCTGGCGAACATGAGCTCAGCCTTAAGCGTCGTATAGTCAGCGCGCAGATCTTCTACTTCTGCCTGAATCGCATTTATTCTGCGGACTGTCTTCTCGGTGTAGTGGGTATTGCCGATGTAGAACAATCCCAGCAACATCACAAAAAGTATCCGCGGCACATACTGCACGGGGAATCCCTCTTCGAAATAGCGTTCGAGCTTGAGTTTCTGCTCAAACCCGGAGAAAACGCTGCTCCCCCCGGAGGTCTTCTTTTCTACTTTGAACTTATTTCCGCTCATAGTTTCTTCGCAATGCGTAGTCTTGCGCTTCGCGCCCTGCTGTTTTGTTTCACTTCCTCTTCTGACGGTTCAATCGGTTTTCGATTGACCGGCGTAAAGGGTTTTATCTCATTTCCGTACAAGTCCTTTTCAACTTCACCGAATACTTTGCCTTTGCTCATGTAGTTCTTTACCATCCTGTCTTCCAGCGAGTGATATGACATAACCACCAGCACCCCTCCTGGTACCAGCACTTCGCCGGATTGGTGCAAAAAATTTTCAAGTGCTTTCATTTCGTCGTTGACTTCAATGCGTAGCGCCTGAAACACCTGGGCGAAGTACTTATTCTCTTTTCCTCGGGGAGCAACATCTTTCAATGCATTCTTGAGCTCTTCAGTCGTGGTGAACGGCTTTCGAACTCTCTCACGGGCGATGATTGCGGCCACGGTTTTGGCGTTTCTCAATTCGCCGTACATTCCAAATATCTTGTGCAACGTCGTCTCCGGATATTCATTTAGGACGGACGATGCAGTCCTGGAGATATTTCGATCCATGCGCATATCGAGGGGTCCCTCATATCGGGTCGAGAATCCCCGGGACGGGGAATCGATCTGATGCGATGAGATTCCGAGGTCGGCCAAAATGCCATCCACCTTCGTTACTCCATTCAACTTCAAATACTGTTTGAGGTACATGAAGTTCGCGTGGCAGAATGTAAAAGAACGACTTTGTATTTTTTCGGCTTCGCGTTTCGCGTCATCGTCCTGATCGAATGCAATGAGCCTTCCGCCCTTCAGCAACTCGAGGATTTTCAGGCTGTGCCCGCCTCCACCAAACGTTACATCCACATAAACGCCGTCAGATTTGATGGCGAGCGCCTCGATACACTGATCGAGCATTACGGGTTGGTGGTAACGAGTCATGCCTTCAATCTCCAGCCTAATCAATCGCTACAGGACTGTGCGTTTCATGTTGCAAGCGTTCCTTGCATCATGGTGAACGCTTATTCCACAACGACTATTCATTCAGGTACTTTTCCGCCAGCTTCGATAGCTCACCCGGATCCTGAATGAGATGCTTTTCATAGATGGCAGGGTTCCAGACCTCCACCTTGTTACCCATCCCCACCAGGATCACTTCTTTTTCGATCTGCGCATATGCCAGCATGTTCCTGGGAATGAGAAACCGTCCATTGTTGTCCAACTCGACTGTCACTACGCCCGAAAGAAAATTGCGCTGCAACTTTCGGTACTCTTCATTGAACTCGTTTAATCCGGAAATTTTCGAGAAGACTTTTTTGAACTCCACCATGGGATAGAGAATGAGGCATTGCTCAAAGCCACGGCGAATCACCAGCTCATGCGTGCTTCCCTCCGGAAGCTGAGCCTTGATCCGGGCCGGCAGAACCAGCCTCCCCTTGGCGTCCAGCTTACTCTCGTATTCACTGGTGAAAAAAGTCATAGACGTAGTGGTTGTCCTATGAGCGCGCCCGTTCCATACGGGTACTCCTAAGCAAACATAACTAAATTTTACCACTTTCAACCACTTTGCCCCACTTTTTTACATTTGATGGCATAAGGGGCAAAAAAAGGCCGCCCATTGGCGGCATTTGGTTAGAAAAAATAAAGAATTGCCTAAGCGATTATCCGACTCTTATAAAGCAAATCGACCTCCTCCGGGGCAAAAAGCAGATCTTTGGTCATGACCTCACGCGTGTGCTCACCCAGGCGTGGTGGTGGGAGAAAGTGGGACAATGGTGTGCCGGCGACAAAGGTCCGAACGCTTTTCAACGGGCCTTCTGTCAATAACAGGTCGCGCGCCGCATCGCTTTCCAGGGCCTCCCGAACATTTCTGATGATGGCGGCCGGAATCTTTCGGGCGTCCAGGTGCCGAATCAGTTCCTCTGACGACCAGGCTTTGATCTTTTCTTCAAGAAGAGACCTGAGTTCATTACGGTGATTTACCCTTGCCAGGTTTGTCCTAAAGCGTTCTTCGGTAGCAACGGCAGGTAAACCCAAAACATCACAAAGAGCTTGAAACTGTCCATCCGTTCCCACGGCCAGAAGAATTTCACGATGATCTGATGTCAAAAAGATGTCACCATAAGGTGCGATATTAGGATGAGCGGAACCTTGTCGCGAGGGTACCACACCACCTACCAGCCAGTTCGTCCCCTGGTTGGCCAGTGAAGAAAGCGCAGCCTGTATCAATGAGACTTCCACCAGTTTCCCCTTCCCCGTTACCTGTTTCTCCAACAGCGCGAGAAGCAGCCCTTCCTTCAGGTGATGAGCTGCCAGGATATCGATCAATGCCACAGGCAACTTCAATGGCTTACCTTCAGGTTCTCCGTTCATCGACATAAAGCCCGACTCTGCCTGAATAACCGCATCGTATCCTACCTTTGGGTTTTCCGATCCGTAGCCAGTGATCCGCCCATAGATCAGCGCAGGATTTTGACGTGACAGTGTCGCATAGTCGACGCCATGCTTCTCAGCATCACCCAATTTGTAACTGGCGAGGACGATGTCTGCCCTGGTCGCAAGGCGATGAACCACCTCACGTCCCTGAGGCCTCGACAAGTCGACCGCGATAGAGCGTTTACCCCAATTCACCGAGCAGAAATAGGCGGAACGATCGTCGGTGGTTTCACCCGAAAGTCGCCAGCTTCGCGTTACATCGCCGCCAGCCCGAAGATTCTCAACCTTGATTACGTCAGCGCCCAGCTCGGCAAAAAACTGACCGACGGCCGGGCCTGCGAGGACGGAGGCCAGCTCCAGCACTGTCGAACCCTTGAATTGACTCACAGACCGAAATTTTGATGTAAAATCACCAGGAAAGCCGCAATCTAAAATCATTTAGCGCATTTTTGTGTTCATCTTTTGAATTAACATCTGTATGCGCTTAGCGACCACCCTGTTTGTTTTCGTATCCTCGTCCTTGGCGTCGTGCTCCGATATCAAGCAAGCCAATGAACAAAATTCCCTCAAAACCGGTATTTGGCGGGCAACGATCATCATCCAGGAACAGGAACTGCCGTTCAGGCTGGAAGTCGTAGAAGATCGGAATGGCGGTTATGACGCATACATCCTCAACGCCGACGAGCGCATTCTCCTCGACGAGGTGAATATCCAGGGCGACACGGTGGACATTGCGCTACACGTTTTCGACGCCAACATACGCGCCGCGATTGGTAGTGACACCTTACGAGGGGAATTCATCAAGAATCCCGAATCGGATTATCGGCTTCCTTTTCTTGCCGTGCACAATGTTTACTATCGTTTCAAAAAAGGCGCTGCCCAAGATGAACCGGATTTCTCCGGAAAATACCAGGTGACGTTTTACAACGAAAAGCGCACGACAAACGCCATCGGTGTATTCCAACAAACAGGTGACAGTGTAACCGGAACGTTCCTCACGCCGACCGGCGATTATCGATACCTCGAAGGAAATGTCGTCGACGGGACGATGC
>CAZIAG010000367.1:0-4346 GCA_964537375.1 uncultured Roseivirgaceae bacterium | reverse complement strand
ACCAATTCCTGCAACCGTGTCTCAACGTTGTGCTCAACCCTCGCGTTAGTGCAGTCGGTGGACTGAGACTGTTGCTCTCGACGGATAACGGATTGGCTGGGCGGAATCTGGTTCGAAAACGCTGTGCCCTTCCGGACCTTGAGATTTGGAATTGGAATTTGGGCCCTGGATCCTGCAATGCGGTTCTAATCCGGTTGTAATGCCGTTCCAGCACCTTTTGGACCAATTTGGGGAAAGGCCGTCAAGGATCTGAACCGCAGAAAGTTTTCTTTCTGCGCGTCTTTGGCGTCAAACCGAAAAAGCAGGTATACGGACGTCGTCCGGTGACCCAAGACGGTAGGCGGGCTACTCGCAAGCCTCAGGCTATTCATTTTTTAAGACATCTGTCGGATTTACGGTGGCAGCGGTGAAGCTTCGATAGCTTACAGTCAGGGTGGCAATGAGCAATGTCAGGATCAGGCTTAAAGCGAACACCTCCCAGCCAATTGAAACGCGATACGCGAAGTCGCTCAACCATTCACTCATGAGGTACCAGGCTACGGGAGCGGAAATCAGGAATGCAACGGCAATCAACCGAATGTATTCCCGCGAAAACAGAAACAAGAGACTCGGTACCGACGCACCCAGAACTTTCCTGATGCTCACCTCCTTCAAACGCTGACTCGCCAAAAATGAAATCAACCCGTAAAGTCCCAGACATCCGACAAGGACCGCGATAAATGCAAATGCCTGAAGCAACAAGAACATGCGCTGGTCCTCTTCGTACAACGATGCTAACGTGTCATCCAGAAACTCATATTCAAAGGCATACTCCGGGAAAACGTCCGTCCAATGCGCCTCAATTTGCTGCAGGGTTTCCTTCAGTTCAGATGTAGAAAATTTGAGACCGGCATCAAAATAGAAATATGCCAGGGGCAATAGTCCTATCGGCTCAATGGCCTCATGCAGCGACGCCGAATGAAAATCCGAAACGATGCCCACAACTTCAGCATCAACATCGTTAAGTCCCAGTGTAACGGTATTTCCGATTATATCCTCAGGGTCCGCAAACCCGAGTCGCCTCGCCGCAGTCTCATTCAATACCACAGTATAGTTCCGGGAGGTCATTTCAAGGCTGTCGTGCTCGAACACCCGTTCCCAGGCAAGCTCGTCCGCCTCAGTGAGCCACCGTCCCGCTACCAGCTCAACCCCATAGGTTTGGAGGTAGTGCCGGTCGCACGTCTTTAATGAAATCTCGAATCGTTCAGACTTCCCTTTGCTTGTGAGGAAGTACCCAGTGTTCAGGTTGTTGTTTGACGTTGGAGCACCCAGAGAAAAGGAAAAGCTTTCGATACCGGGAATAGTTTCAAAGCGATTCTTCAAGGTGAAAAGCTTCTCTTTTTGATTCTCCGGTAGCGGAACGTTCACGATCGCATCCTTGTCAAACCCCAGCGGCTTCGATTCAAAAAGGTCAATTTGTGCAGACACTACCAACGTACCAATGATCAACACTTGCGCGGTCGCGAATTGAAATGACACCAGGATTTTTCGAATGCGCGCTCCCGATGAGCCCGCGGTAGAGAATCTATTCTTCAGCGCCGTAATCGGATTCGAGGCCGAAAGCGTAAACGCCGGATACAGCCCGGCCAGCAAGGTCGTAACGATAGCCAACACAACAAGAAATACCGCAAGTAACGGATCGCCAAGAAGTTCAAGATTGAGGTCTTTCGAAAGGAACGGTCTGAGCCACGTCAACAACCACTCGGTCGCAACCAAAGAAACACCTGTGGCAATGAGACATATTGCAAACGTCTCCGCCAGGAACGAAGTCACCAATTCCGTGCGGCCGGCTCCCAGCGTCTTACGTATACCAACGCTCCTGGAGCGCGTCACAGAAAGCGCTGTGGCAAGATTGACAAAGTTTATGGACGCGATCGCCAGGATAAAGAATCCCAGGACCGCCGTCATCCACAACCGCGAATAGCTCGCTTCCGGCGTAGCCCCTGGACCACCCGTGTGCAGTTCGCTAAAATGAATATCGCGCAGTGACTGCAACGAATAGACGGTCTTGTTGGGCGAGTTCGTACCGAGATATTTTTCACCAAAAGCGATGAGACGATCATTGACCTCCTCAGCAGAGATATTGCCATCCAGCGCAACATAAACGTATCCGCTGCTTGTTACTCCCCAGGTGTCGATCGGCATTCCTGCGACGTAATCACTCGTGAGGGAGGGCAGCGACACGAGCATCGAAAAATTAATGTGCGATGCCGCGGGAGGATCAGCCACAATTCCCGCAATTTCAAATTCGGTCCGTCCGTTCAGCCGGATGGGCAGCGCATCACCTCCCTTTAGCAATTTCGCAGCAAGGCTCTCGGTAAGAAACACCTTGTTCGGCTCTCCCATTTGTTCCGGCCTGCCCGTCAGCAATTCAAAGTCAAACACATCGAAGAACGTTGAATCCACGAAGAGTACGTTCTCCACGTTGTACTTGTCGGTACCGTAGGCAACACTTAACTCCTCACTAAAGTGCATGGAGGAAACGAGAGGAATATCCGGAAAGTCGTTTCGAAACGCATTTGCCAGAGGGTAAGGCACACTGCTGTCGTACTCCGTTCCCGCCGCATTGCTGGAGCTTTGCACGATACGATAAATGAAGTCATATTTCGAATGAAACTTATCGAACGAAAGCTCATATCGAATGATCAGGAAAATCACAATGCACGCAGTTAGTCCGATGCTTAGCCCCACAATATTGATGATATTGTAAGACCGGTTCCGGCGAATGCTACGCAACATGGATCTGTAAATCATTGAAATCATAAACGAATACTAATATCTATTCATCTCGCAATGTGTCCACTGGATTGGCCAATGCGGTTCGGGTTGCCTGTACGCTGACAATTAAAAGGGCGGCGATCCCGACGATCGCTCCACCCGCTACAAACCAAATTGGAGACAGTCCGGCCTGGTAGGCAAACCCCTCAAGCCACTGCCGCATTATAAAATAGGTGACCGGTACCGCCAACAGGAACGCGATCATAAGTATCTTTCCAAAATCGCGGGACATCAAAGTAACTAAACTCACCACCGACGCACCCAGAACCTTGCGTACGCTAATCTCTTTTCTTCTTTGCTCGGCCATGTATGCGGAAAGTCCAACCAACCCAAGGCAGGCGATGAACAACGCCAGCGCGGTAAGCACATCAATAAATGCTGCCAGCTTCTGTTCCTCACGGTACAATCGAGCATAGTCATCATCGAGAAAGGTGTATGAGAAAGGTACCCCCGGGGCATGTCGCTTCCACAATCGTTCGATCGAGGAAATCGCCTCTGCATAGTTGCCAGGTAATAATCGAACATGCAGAAGACGCTCCTTTGGATTAAGAAAAAAGACCGCAGGCCTGACCTCATGTCTTAATGATTCAAAGTTGAAATCCCTCACAACGCCCAGGACCTCCATAGGGCGATCAAATAGATAAACCTTTTTCCCAATCACTTCATCACTTGAAAAAAGGTATTTCGCTGCTCGCTCGTTGAGAATGACTCCGTTCGAGTCCGACGCAAATTCAACCGAAAAGTTACGCCCGGCTACGAATTCGTATCCTAGTAGTTCAAGATAATTATGATCGATATTCGAAAAGTTAACCAGTTTGCGGTTTTTCCGGTCCTCTTCCGTGAGCAATGGCAAACCATCATAGTCGTCAACTGGCTTGAAAAGGGCGGCTGCGTAGCCTTCGATACCATGGAGTGATTGTAAGTCGTTTACAAACGCATCATACGATGGCAACTGGTCGGCATTGTCAAGAATCAAAATGTTGTCCTTATCGAATCCCAACTCCATGGACTGCATGAACGAGAGTTGGTTTCTGAAAAGAAACGCGCTAATGATCAGTACGATTGAGATCCAAAACTGCGCGGTAACCAGAAAATTCCTCAACCTGCTGTTTCTAAACCCAAGCCCTTTGGTTTTTAACGCCCGGATAGGCTTGAACGATGCCATGAAAAAAGCCGGATACGCTCCCGCGGCCACACCTAACACAACGACAAAGACCATCAGCGCAAAAATGTAAGGCGGCGAGATCAACAGCTCTACCGGCAAGACCTTACCCGATAAGTCCTGGAATGGCTCTCTCAGCAATTCAACCCAGCCAAGAGCAAGCAAGGTGGACACAAAAACGAAGAAAAGCGTCTCCAGGATAAACTGCCACATGAGTTGACCCGAGCGGGACCCCATTACCTTACGCACGCCGACTTCCTTTGCTCTGCCGGCAGCCCGGGCGGTGACCAGGTTAATGAAATTCACAGAAGCAAGTACGAGCACGACAAGAGCCACCGTCGTAAGGAGGTAGAGCGTGGTGATACTA
>CAZIAG010000366.1:0-4355 GCA_964537375.1 uncultured Roseivirgaceae bacterium | reverse complement strand
GGAATGGCCAACACATGACCATCGTTATACCCGAGATCCTTCTCCTGAAGAAAACGCAGCTGATTCCGCATAATGAGCGTACTGCTGATCAGGAAAATCGACAATATCAGTTGAAAGGCAACCAGAAATTTTCGGGTCCCTTGCTTACCCTGACCTTTTTCAAATTCTCCCTTCAGCGCTACCGCAGGTCGCAATGAGGACAACGCGATCGCGGGGTAACTCCCAGCCAGGATGCCGATGACGACAAGGAGAATGACCAGAACGGCGACCAGAAAACTATTCACCCCAAACTGAAGTTCCTTTCCCGCCAGCTCGTTGAACGTGGGAAGCACAAGAAATGAGACGATAATCCCGGCCAGCAAAGCCACAAGCGTGATGATGATCCCTTCTCCGAGAAATTGAAACACGAGCTGTCTGCGGTCGGCACCGACAACCTTTCTCACCCCAACCTCGCGGGACCGCCTGATGGAACGTCCCATCGACAGGGTGACAAAATTGATGCACGCGACCACCAGGATCAGCAAAGCAATTCCGGATAAAATATAGACATACCTCGGATCGTTCACCGGTGCTATCCCGGCCGGAAAGTCGGGGTTGAGGTGAATATCGGTTAATGCTTGAAGCCCCGGGCTGTATTTGCTATTGGTAAACGCCTCCTCACCAAGAATTGTCCGGAACAGCGCCGGAAATTTCTCCACGACTTCGTCCGCTGTAACGCCTTCGGCCAGCAACACGTAGGTTTCGGGCGTTATGCTGAACCACCCGGACGTGAGGGCCTGGTTGGAATAAAGCTTTGGCAGGTTGAGATCCGGGATCATCAACGAGAAACGAATACTGGAATTCCTCGGTACCTTTGCAACGCCGGATACGACATACGTTTCGAACTCATCACTGCCGACGCGAAGTTCCAACGCCTTGCCGACTGGATCCGCATCGCCGAAATACATCTCAGCAGCGGCCTCGCTCAACACCAGGTTGTTTTGGTGCGCGAACACGTCCTCCTTTTTTCCCCGTACCAGGTTGAAATCAAACACGTCGAACATCGCGACGCCGCCTATCGTCACCGTTACCTCGCGGATCGCGTCGTCGTGCCGGACCTGGGTGCCTACCGGGCAGATGCGCACTTGTTCCTCGATGCCGTGTATGTTCTCCTTCAACGTCGGACCCATGGGAAAAGGCGTGGTTGTATAGAAGAACTTCTCGTTGTCGCCCCAGTCTTCGCGAGCGAAAACGCGATATATTCTCTCCGCCTTTGAGTGAAATCGATCAAAGGTCAATTCATCCTGCACGTAGAGGGCAATAAGAATACAACACGCAACGGCGATACCCAGGCCGGCCATGTTTACCACTGTGTACGACGGTGTTCGCCAAAGCGAACGAAATCCAACCTTCAAATAATTGCGGATCATAATGGACATTTCAGGTGACTGAAATCGATATAGTCTGACTGCTGAATTTACTCACGGCGAAGCAAGCAAACCCTATGACGGGCGGCCAGTTGTACGAAAAATGTAGGCAACAGCCGAAAAAGGGAACTGAGAATCCCGCTGACGCGACGTACCCACCGCCCCCAATCTGGGGGAACCTGTCAACCCGGCTAAAACAACAACCAACAAAACAGTTTTTCGGAAGTTCCCTCACGCCGGGTACGCCTTTTTTTCTCATTCGTCGTATGGCTAAACTCAACGCTTATGAAGAGAATTTTATCTGTCGCAGCAGGTCTCTGTTTCATGCTGTTCTCAATGGACGCGCGAGGCCAGATGACCGTTTCAGGCACAGTCACCGATGAAGAAGGTTCATCGCTGCCGGGTGTCAATGTCGTAGAAAAAGGCACATCCAACGGCGCCGTTACCGACAGCAACGGCGAGTATTCCATTGAAACGTCGACTCCAGCGCCTGTCCTGGTCTTTACCTTCATCGGGCTCCAGACACAGGAAGTCCCGGTGAACGGACGAACGACCATCGATGTCGTCATGCAAGCCGATGTTCAACAACTCAGTGAGGTTGTCGTTACAGCGCTGGGCATCGAAAGGCAGCGAAATGAACTGCCTTATGCAGCGCAGCAGGTCACCTCGGAGCAGGTTACGCGAACCAGAAACAACAATTTCGTAAACGCGCTGTCCGGGAAAGTGGCCGGTCTTGATATCAAGGCGAACAACAACCTCGGCGGCTCCACTAACGTGGTGGTTCGCGGATACAAATCCATTACGGGAAACAACCAGGCATTGTTCGTCATCGACGGTATTCCCGTGAGCAACATGAACACCAACACCCTTGATCAACAAACCGGTCGGGTCGGAACGGACTTCGGAAACGCCGCGGCTGACATCAACCCGGATAACATCGAATCCATCAACGTCCTGAAGGGAGCTGCCGCCACGGCATTGTATGGTTCCCGCGCCGCAAACGGCGTCATCATGATCACGACCAAAAAGGGCCGCAAGGACGCCTTCGATGTGACGATCAACTCCGGAATCACCTGGGGCACAATTGACAAGACAACGTATGCACGCTATCAAAAAGAATATGGCGGTGGTTATGTGCCTGCTTTCCGTTCCGGCGACCTGGGTTCCGGTGTCGGGTCCGTTGTACTCTTTGATCATGATGCTTCGTTCGGACCCCAGTTCGATCCCAACCTTATGGTATACCAGTGGGACGCGTTGGATCCAACCTCACCCAACTTCGGCAAAATGCGCCCCTGGGTAGCCGCTGACAACGACCCAAGCGACTTTTACGAAACATCGGTAAGCTCAAATCAAAACATCCTCGTTACCGGTGGCGGAGAAAGAACAACATTCAAACTGGGTTACACCAGGACCGACGACAAGGGCGTGCTACCCAACAGCACCCTCGATAAAGACCTGGTTAACCTCTCCGCAACGTTCGACCTAAGCGACAAGCTTACCGTCGGGGCTTCAGCCAACTATTCGAGGGTAATCGGAATCGGTCGGTTTGGCACCGGCTACAACGGGAATAATCCCAACCAACAGTTCCGCCAATGGTGGCAGACCAATGTCGACATCATGGAACAGAAGGACTCGTACTTCCGTACACGCCGAAACATCACGTGGAACTGGGCCGACATGGAGGGATCCGGACCCATCTATTCCGACAACCCGTATTGGACCCGTTACGAAAATTTCGCCAACGACTCACGTGACCACACATTCGGCTACATAACCATGAACTACAAGTTCACCGACTGGCTGGATGTTCTTGGACGCGCTGGCTTCGACGCCACGGCCGATATGCAGGAAGAACGCCTCGCCGTAGGTAGCGCGGGAACTCCCTCCTATCAGCGGTTCGACCAAAGCTTCCGTGAAACCAACTTTGACCTGATCGCCAACATCAATCCCGACCGGGGCGATGCCATCTCAATTCGTGGTTTGATCGGAGCAAACCTTCGCCGCACGCGCCTGAGTTCAATACGGGCGAGCACAAACGGCGGACTGATCGTTCCACGGCTCTATGCACTGGGCAACTCAAGAGATCCCATCCAGCCTCCAATCGAACAGTTCATCAGAACCGGTGTGGACGGCATTTTTGCTAACGCCACCGTAGGACTTGGCGACCTCGTGTTCGTGGATTTGGCCGCACGCAACGACCGCTCCACCACGTTGCCAAGCGAAAACAACTCTTACTTTTATTGGTCTGCGGCCGCAAGCCTCGTGTTCTCCAATTTGCTCGACAACGAGTTTATGAACCACGGCAAGCTGAGGGCAAATTATGCAGAGGTTGGAAATGATGCCCCTCCGCTGAGTCTATTTGACGTTTACGACAAGCCGACCGGTATCGGTTCTGTACCTTTGTTTTCACTGCCGAATACGAAGAACAATCCTAATCTGCGATCGGAGCGTACCAAAAGCTTCGAGGCAGGTATCGAAGTCGAATTCCTGGAAAGCCGTTTCGGGTTCGATTTTACCTGGTACACGTCCAGCACGTTTGACCAGATCATTCCTGTGAACACGACATCGGCAACAGGATACACGACGCGATTCGTGAACTCCGGCGAGGTACGCAACCAGGGAATCGAAATTTCTGCCTTCGGGGCACCCGTAAGCACCAACAATTTCACCTGGCGACTCGGTGTCACGTTTGCGCGAAACCGAAACGAAGTCGTCGACCTGTACACCATCGGTGGCGTGGAAGTGGAGAACATTCTCCTCGGTTCGTTCCAGGGGGGTATCACGACAAACGCGGCCATTGGTCAACCCTATGGCGTGCTGCGAGGAACTGATTTCGTCTACACCAACGGCCAGCCTACCGTCGGTGCCAACGGCATCTACCTGGCCACCCCGAGCTCGGCAGAGATCATCGGCGATCCGAATCCCGACTGGATCGGGGGTATCACGAAC
>CAZIAG010000365.1:0-4378 GCA_964537375.1 uncultured Roseivirgaceae bacterium | reverse complement strand
AGTTGACCCTTAGGGGCGAGAATGTAAAGCTCATCTCCGTACAGAACATCCAAAGCGAACTGGAAGAAAAGGAAATGGAGGCGTGGCAGAACCTGGTCCGCGTGCTGACCCATGAGATCATGAACTCCGTAACGCCGATTTCCTCGCTGGCGGGTATCGTGGAAGATGAGCTGAAACAAAAGATCAATGGGGGAAACGCATCATCCCTTACGCCGGACCAGATCAGCGACATTCACCTTTCCCTTCAAACAATCAGCAAACGGAGCGACGGCCTTATACAGTTCGTTAAGGAATTCAGAAGCCTGACCAATATTCCAAAACCCAGGCCGGTACAGATTGAAGTAAAGACGCTTCTTGACGAGCTATGCATGCTACACCGGAAAGAGCTGAGCGAACGCGCAATCTCAATCGACGTATCTGTGTATCCCGAAGACCTCACCATTTCCGCCGATAAGAACATGATTGAGCAGGTACTGATCAATCTGATAAAGAATGCGATTCAGGCATTCGAAGACCAGGCTGATAAGAAGATTTTCTTGAAGGCATCGTTAAATGAAAAATCCCGTCCGGTTATCTCGATTCGCGACAACGGGACGGGAATTGAACCGGAAGCGCTGGACAAAATCTTTATCCCCTTCTTTACCACCAAAAAGTCCGGTTCGGGTATCGGCCTCAGTCTTTCCCGGAAGATTATGCGACAACACCAGGGAACGTTGTCTGTCAAATCCACCGTGGGCCAAGGAACGGAGTTCTTCCTTAGGTTCTAGAAATCCAACCAGGCAACAGTCTCGCAAAAATCAGTAAACGTGTTGCTGTAAAGATCCTTCACGTAGTAAGAAAACTCGATCTCGTTTCCGAAGATTCTTCCGACGCCTTCGATCTCATAGCCATCACGCACCTGTAAGGGTATAACGAGTTTGTCGAAGTCGAGTCGCGCATAGACACCGATCCCGACGCCGTAAAAGTTGTTGATTACCAACTCATCGTAGTAACGGCCTTTGCTGATATTAATTGAGTACCAGGAATATCCGTCATATGTTTCACTGTATTCCTCGACCTCATAGTATCCAACGATACGGTCGCGACGGTCGAGCTCCGACTCATAGTTATAAAACGTACACGACGTTGCAAGAACCGCGAAAACGACGAAACCAAATACCTTTTTCATGGCTGTACAGTGTTGTTTTGGATGGTAATACAAGTTTGGGGCCAAAACGAAACAACACGCCATTCAGGTAACGCGACGGTGATTGTTGCGGAGACTTATAAAAAAACCTCCCCTAACGCGGGGAGGTTTCGAGCTAAAAAAATGACAGGTACGTCTTACCTGGATTTTTTAAAAAAAGCATTCCGGCACCGGCAAAAAATATTTACAACCAACAACCACTACGAATGGAGTAAATGAACCAGTCATGCCGGAAATGCTTAGTTCTTAGTCGACGTTGTCGTGGAGAAATTTGTTGTTTCCCAACAACGAATTATCGTCGTTCAGGTTATACTTCGAAATATAGGACTCGGATGAGTGTGGAACATCTTGCATCTTCACTCCACGACGAAGGTATGCCGGCAACGACCACTTCTCATTGAATTCCTCCTTCGTCATTTCGTGCTTCCTGTTTCTCAGTTGTTCCTTGCGTTCACGTGCCTGTTGTTCGAGGCGTTCACGCGTCGTGCGAAGTTCCATCATTCCTTCTTCGTTAATGACCTGATCAGCGTATTTCTGGTTCACCGCTTCAAACTCATCCTCCCGGGGAGTTTCCGGTTCATCCTTTTCAGCGTCCACTTTCGTGAATGGTCCAGTAAACACGAACTCGCGCTCCTTCATGGTATCATCTTGCTTGCGAGCGGGTTCCTTTGATTTCAGTTGAATTTCCGTTTTTTCGTTCACCGAGTTGTCCGGATTATTGAACAACCATCCCTGGGTGCGATCAAGGTCATGCACCTTCTTTTGCTCCTTGGGTGGCTGAGCCTTCGACTCGCCAGAGAATCCGGTTGCGATGACTGTGACGCGAATGCGATCGCCCAGATCGGGATCAACACCGTGGCCAAAGATCATCTCTCCATCCTCGCCGGCTTGTTCCTGAATATATTCGGTGATTTCCGTAAGCTCGTCCATTTGCAGTTCAGCCTCGGCTCCGGAAATGATCGAAAGCAAGATCTTTTTCGCGCCCATGATGTCGCGGTTGTCCAGCAGTGGCGAGGCAAGCGCTCCTTCGGCGGCCTTCTTCGCACGGTTGTCTCCACGCGTCTCCGCAGAGCCCATAACGGCAGCACCAGCGTTGAGCATCACGGTGCGCACATCCTGGAAATCCACATTCACATAGCCAGCGAGCGTAATGATCTCGGCGATGCTTTTCGCTGCAGTGGTCAGCACGTTGTCTGCCTGCGCGAATGCCTGTCCAATGGAAAGGTTACCGTAAATTTCGCGCAGTTTATCATTTAGGATAACGAGCACGGTGTCGCAATTCTGGCGCAGGTCTTCGATACCTATCTCGGCCTGTGCCGACTTCTTCTTTCCCTCGAATGAAAACGGCGAGGTCACGATCCCTACCGTGAGGATGTCCATGTCTTTGGCAATCTTGGCGATAATCGGTGCAGCGCCGGTTCCAGTACCTCCACCCATTCCAGCGGTGATAAAGACCATTTTCGTGCCGGTAAGCATTTCACGAATCTGATCTTTGCTTTCGAGGGCGGCGTTCCTTCCAACTTCCGGATTGGCGCCGGCACCAAGTCCTTCCGTTAGGTTGGCGCCGATCTGAAGCTTGTTGGGTACGGGGCTGGAGTTCAATGCCTGCGCATCGGTATTGCAGACGACGAATTCGACATCCTTGATACCCAGCTTGAACATGTGGTTCACCGCATTGCTCCCTCCGCCCCCTACGCCGATCACTTTGATTATCGACCGATGCAATGCGCTCTTGGGGATTTCAAATTTGTAGGATCCAGTTTCGAGCATATGAATGGATTAGTGGTTGTACTATGCTAATATTCGTTCTTACTATCCAGGTCATCAATCAACAAGCTCTTTGTCTTGTTAAGAATCTCGTTAAAGAAATTCCTGGACGTCGCCGTTTTTCGGGCGCGAGCTGTTTTGATCGTTTCCCGCGCTTCCCGATAACGGTCAGTCCGCTCATCCAGCGAGCGGAAGCCCGAAAGCACCAGCCCCACGGCCGTTGCGTACATTGGGCTTTTGACGGACTCTATCCTGGTCTTTCCGAGATGTTCATTTGGATACCCGATACGAGTGTCCATCCCGGTCATATATTCCACCAGTTGTTTTAAGTTGCTCAACTGTGCGCCACCCCCCGTAATCACGATACCTCCGGCAAGCTTGTTCTCAAAGCCTGAGCTGATAATCTCGGCATGAGCCATCTCGATTATCTCTTCCATCCTTGCCTGGATAATGTGGGCCAGGTTCTTGACAGATATCTCTTTCGCGGCCCGGTTCCGAATGCCCGGAATGGAAACAATCTCGTTTGGACTTGCTTCCTCGGCAATCGCGCGCCCAAAGCGGGTCTTCAGTTGCTCGGCCTGTTGCGGCAAAACCATTAGCCCTTGTTTGATGTCGTTGGTCACTATATTTCCACCGAATGGAATCACTGCCGTGTGACGAATAATATTGTCGTAGAAAATGGCGATATCCGTCGTTCCTCCACCAATGTCAATCAGGCAAACACCCGCCTCCTTTTCTTCGTCGCTCAGCACAGCCAGGCTAGAGGCAAGGGGTTCGAGGATAAGGTCCTCAATCTCCAACCCGGTTCGGCGAACGCATTTGTTGACGTTGTTGATGGCGTTGGTTTGCGCGGTAATGATGTGAAAATCTGCTTCCAGTCTCACGCCCGACATACCAACGGGCTCCTTGATCCCTTCCTCATAGTCAACCATGTAATCCTGCGGCATGACGTGAATGATTTGGCTTCCGGGCGGAACAACCATACGGTACATATCCTGGGTGAGGCGCTCTACATCGTCAATGGTGATCTCCTCATCTTTCGAGCTGCGGGTGATTCCACCGTGCTGAATAAAGCTTCGGATATGCTGACCGGCGATACCTACGTTGACCACGCCGATATCGATGCCGGCCTGGTCTCCCGCCTCACGAATAGCTTTCTCAATTGCATAGACGGTCTTATCGATGTTAAAAACGATTCCCTTGACAACGCCTTCAGATTCGGCTTTGCCCATGCCGAGAACTTCGAGTTTGCCGAATTCGTTCTTTCGGCCCACGATTGCACAGATTTTCGTTGTGCCTATATCGAGACCGACTACGATTTTTTCCTGTTCCATGGTTGTAAATATTTGTATGTGGTTGTTGTCATCTGTCCTGTCTGCCTATTCCGCCACTATCTGACCGTCAAACTCCAGGTTTACGCGATCA
>CAZIAG010000364.1:0-4380 GCA_964537375.1 uncultured Roseivirgaceae bacterium | reverse complement strand
GGAAAAGGCATCGCGCACTCAGAACGTTTTGAAGACCCAGTAGCCCTGGCGGGAGGTGAACTCGAGATGATCCAGACCTGGGTGGCACTTCCCGAAAAAGACGAAGAACAAACACCAACTTTTGAAAACTATAAACCGGAGATGTTGCCCGTCTTCACAGACAAAGGCGTGTGGATGCGACTGATCGCCGGTAATGCGTTCGGCTTGAGCAACGACGTGAAGACACACTCGCCGTTGTTCTATGTTCACGTCGTGCTGGAAAAAGATGCTCGTTTCGGTTTGCCGACAATACATTCCGAGCGGGCTATCTATGTCGCCAAAGGCAGCGTGGAGGTTTCCGGAAGAACGTACACTACGGGTCAGATGATCGTCTTCACGAAGGGCGCAGATCCAATGATCATCCCCAAAGAACCCAGCACGCTAATGCTGCTCGGTGGAGAACCGTTGGGTGAACGGTTCATCTGGTGGAATTTTGTGTCGTCGCGGAAGGATCGTATCGAACAGGCTAAGGCGGATTGGAAAGAGGGAAGGATTATTCTGCCGCCCTCCGACAACAAAGAGTTCGTTCCGTTACCGGAAGATAAGTCAAGGCCCGCAGGAGGACCACCACCGCAAGCCCTGTCGTAGGCTCGGGTCGCCTGTTACCGTCTGGCCGCACTTGGTTGGAGCGTCGTCTGCCTCAGGGACAAAGGCTCTTAAATCCTGGTTGTGATTTGAAGGTCGAGGTTTTTCGTTTTCATGGCGCAGGCTCCAACGCAGTCACCCTGAAGCGAAAACTTCGCTTGACCCAGGGGTAGAGGAAGCAAACAAAAGTAACCGGCTCTTCGAAAGTAGTCTCTGCGAGTCCTCGTTGAATAATACCGGCCGCACTTTCTCCATAAAACACCGACTGCCACTTTCAAGTTATACGGCATGAGCCGTCCCTTGATCCAGATCAATACTTTTCTTGTCCTGGATCAAGATAATCATGGCACCCCTTCGCGGTTTCCTGCGTTGTTATTAGAGACACGTCCGAATTATGTTTCACTTAAAGCCTGGAGACATGAAAAAGAAAAACAAGATCCGGTCAATGGGAATCATCCTATTGATTGCCGGTATAACCGCAGTTTCGTTGAGTTTCGTTTCATCGATGATACTTCACGTAGTCTTTGTGGTAAGTGCATTAGCCGTGGGTATCCTTGGCGTGCTCATCGGCAAGCACTCGAAAGGTGTGTTCGTCCGGTCGGATTACTATTCCTGGATCGGGTTTGTATTGATCGCCCTTTCGATCGCCATCGTCATCTGGGGCACAAATACCATTGCGTTGGTGAATGTACTTGGACTCTTCCTCGTACTGGTGGGTGTCATGGAGTTTGGTTTTGCGTTGCAGATAATGAATTACGAAACCAACATCCCCTGGAAGGTCGTCGGTCAAAAGCTGACCCTTAGCGCAACGACCGGCATCGGTGCAGCATCAATCTTGACGAGAGCAGGGTTTAATGGATACATGGCACTGCTATTCCTGGGATTGCTCTTCGTAGCGGTTGGACTGGCGATTATTCAGATCAGCCGGAACGGGAATGTGAATGGGTCACCGGCCTACCCGGACGAAACTTTAGGCGGAGTCGGGGTTTGAGTCGTGTCAATTCGGGGCAACGCTGCCTCACGGCCGCGCAAGCTCTCAAAGGCGCAAGTAAGGCGTAGCGTATCATTTGAACATGTAATTAATGGTTATGAAGAAAACAGAAAAAGCAGTCGTTGAAAAGATGTTTGCCGCATTCGGTAAGGGCGATATAGAGGCATTCCTGAAAACTGTTTCCGACGATACCGTTTGGATCTATCACGGTACCCAGGAAATCCCGAAAGACACATTCGAGGGGAAGGAAGGTGCGCGAAAGTTTATCGGCAGCATTATCAACGACACCGAGGTCGTAAGCTTTGAGCCGCAACAATATATCGGTGAAGGAAATATGGTCGTCGTGCTCGGGCGCGAACATCAGAAAGTGAAGGCGTCCGGGAAGGAGCTTAAACAACAATGGGTGCAGGTCTATACCGTGGTGAACGATCTGATCACGAGGATGGAGGAGTTTGCTACATCGGAAGTCGTGAAGGTAAAGGCAGAGGTTGCAGCAATGTAGCAACTACGGTTGCCTGACCCGTTTTTTTTAGACCTTGTTCTGGGTGGGACAACGGCTCGGCATTGTTGCCGGGCCTTTTTTTTCCGGCTCAATCACGTCATCATCCCGCCCTGGCATGCAATCAGTGCAAATCCCGGGAGGACGAAATCAACTTCCGATCGGGTATTCTTTAAATAGTTCCTCTTCGTATTGTCATGCCACAAGCAGGCACGCTTAACATCGGCGACCTCAACGCTGCACAACCTCTCCGGCAACCTGGCCACCTGCCTATCTTCCTACACCACGACGCTCGATTCAGCAGCGACAGATGCCTTGGTAATGAATCTCTTGTGAAAGTAAACGTATGAGACCACACCCGGCGCAATGAACATGAGCATGCCCAGTTGGTCAGCGTGGAAACCGAATACCGAAATTGCAGCATAGCATGCTCCCGCAAGGTCGAAGAACAATCCCGCGTATGACCATTCCTTGATCCAGCGCGGAAGTTGCGGAACAAGGATTCCGATCACACCCATCAGTTTTGCCACGCCGAGAAAAGGGATCATGTATTCCGGGAAACGCAGCATTCCAGAAATAAGCTCAACAGAGTTCTCATCGACCATAACGTTTCCGATAGACGAAAACACCATCGCGGCAGCAAACAGGCCGGTGAAGGTCCAGTAAAGTATGTTGGTTCTTTTGTTCATAGGTAAAGGTTAGGAATCGTAATGGTAAGATGCGAAAGTGAAGAACAAGTTCCAAGTTCACCCCGATGAATCGGGTGGATATTCAATATGCAGCGCTCATTGGCGTCAGCGGCATAGGATGGGGTTGAGGGCGGCTTTCGTCGCACTTTCGATCTTTTGCGTGAAGCCTTTCCTTCGGGCTACCTGGGCCCCTGACGAATGATTGCATTAATTTGTTATTTTGCCTGCAATCCGCTATCTAGACTTCATGAAAAAAAGTATCACCCTCGCGGTCGCAATGACCGTCCTCACCTCTTTGTCGTTATTCGCACAAGTTCCAGATCCAGATTTCAAACCCATTTTCCAGGTGCGTGGCACCGTGACCAGCGTGGCGGCCCAGGCCGACGGGAAAATTGTTGTTGGAGGCGATTTCTCCACGATCAACCTGGCCGAAAACCGTTTTTTGGCAAGGCTCAACGCCGACGGAAGTATTGATCCATCTTTTAACATAGGGACAGGCCCAAACGCTCCGGCATATTGTGTTTTGATACAGGACGACGGTAAGATACTCGTCACCGGTGACTTTCAAACTTTTAATGGAGTACCTGTAGGAAACATCATGCGGCTCAATGCGGATGGATCCATTGACGAAACATTCTCAACTTCCTCAACATCGTTTCCAATGAAGCTGGCGCTGCAGTCTGACGGAAAGATGCTAACCTACCGACGCAATCTTTCTACGAGTTCCGGGAAGTTGATCCGTCGTTTCCTTACATCAGGAGAGGCCGATGAAACCCTGGCGCTCCACGTCATTAGCGGGGTAAACGCCGTACTGCCCCAGGCTGACGGAAAGATCGTGATTGCCGGCACGATTCAAGAAGTGAATGAGCAGTCCGTGAATAGGATCGCTCGCGTCAATTCGGATGGTTCCCTGGATGAAACATTTCTCCAAAATATTGGCACAGGCTTCGACAACGATGTCAACTTCCTGGGTTTGCAAAGTGACGGCAGTATCATCGCTGCCGGGAATTTTACGAGCGTGAATGGGCACCCGGTGAACCGGGTTGCGCGTATCCTTCCCGATGGAACGGTCGATACAGGGTTTAGTGTAGCCGAATACACTCAGGCACCAATCCAGGGCGGACAGATACAAAATGACGACAAGATCGTGTTGATCGGCAGTTTCAACGCACCACAAGGTCGCGTCATACGTCTCAACGCAGACGGTACACTCGACTCCGACTCCGATTTTACCGCCACTGTTCCCTCGGGAACGTTGGAAGATATTGATATCGAACCGAACGGCTCGATATTGCTCGCGGGATCACTTTCGCTCTCCGGCGAGGAAATGAATGGACTGATGCGTTTCGATGCATCCGGAAGCCTGGACGCCGACTTCTCTTTGCGTATGTGTAGACCAGGCGTTGTGAATGACATTTATGTGCTTCCATCAGGGAAGTTTTACGTAGGTGGAGTTTTCACGTTTGTCAACGGCGTTGAAGTGGCTGGACCCATAGTGCGTTTCTATGCTGATGGCACGCTCGACAATGCCTTGTCGTTATCCGGACTCACTCTATTGACCTCAATTATGGTGATAC
>CAZIAG010000363.1:0-4384 GCA_964537375.1 uncultured Roseivirgaceae bacterium | reverse complement strand
AGCATGCGGATCAAGGAAAATATCGCCTTTGATTCGGTCGGAGAGGCGTTAAAACAATTTGCCAAGGTTGAACTGCTCCTATATCAAAACAAGACGGATTTAGCGCTCGAACGGCTGAATGATATCAAGCAAGGCCAGGTCGCTTCAGGCGATGGCGGGAAACCGATTGTATTTTCAAACCACGCTATATTGGACGATGTCTACTGGCTGGAGGCAAACATGCGACTTCAGCGCGGAGAATTTGATCACGTAATCAACCTGCTGCAACAAATTCTTTCTGAATACCCTGACGACGTACTGGCGGATGACGCATTCTTCCTGCAAGCGGAAGTGTACGAGCGCTATCTTAAGGATCGCGAAAAGGCCATGGAAATGTATCGCGAATTCCTGACGCGGTTCGCTGGCAGTGTCTATGCTGCGGAAGCACGCAAAAGGTATCGAACGCTCCGCGGCGACTTTTCCGGCGAACCGACCATCAACTAAGCACTGTTATTCTTCATTTTTCACCCGAGTTCGCCGTGGCCAAAAGCTGAAATGACGCACGGCCAACACCACGGTTTTGAGTTCAGCGTAAAATCGCGTGAAAGCAATGCCCGTCAACCGGTCAACCGGCGGTATGGATTTTTCCGGCTACCAGCCTGCGGCAAAAAATTTTCATCGAATTTAGTATGCATGCATAACAAATTTAGCTACCTTCGGACCCACTCGTTCGAAAACTGAGTGAAACCTATGCGCCGGGAGGAGACCGTCGATTACCATATTAAGGCAGCGTGGCATGCGATAGCCAGGATGTACAGCCAGGAGGCGGCCAAGGTCGATATTACCATGTCGATGGGCTTTGTGCTCCTCAACATCCATTCGGAGGGTGGGACCCCCGCGACCAAGATTGCGCCCCTGATGGGCCTGGAAGCGCGCAGTCTCACGCGACTGTTAAAGACCATGGAGGAAAAGGGACTGATCTATCGCGAGGCGGACACGTCGGACCGACGACTCGTACGTATCCTGCTGACCTCAGAGGGAAAAAAAAAGAAGGAGAAATCGCGTGAAACGGTTCTTCGATTCAATGAAGCGGTTCAGAAAAAGGTGTCCCCGGAAAAGCTACGGATCTTCTTTGAAGTGCTTCAGGACATCAGCCGCATTGTTGATGAAGACGACATTTACCATAATCTATCCACGGATCAATGACCAGCAATCATGAATAGAACCATTCGAAAAGTAGCCGTACTGGGTTCAGGCATTATGGGTTCGCGTATCGCCTGCCACTTCGCCAACATAGGCGTGGAAGTGCTGTTGCTCGACATCGCCCCGCGTGAACTCAACGACGACGAAAAGAAGAGGGGCTTAGCGCTTGACCATCCGGCTGTCAGAAACAGGATCGTCAAAAGTTCTTTTGATGCGGCGGTCAAGTCGAATCCTGCCCCCCTTTATCACAGAAGCTTTGCTACACGCGTGCGCCTCGGAAATTTTGTTGACGACTTAAAGAAGATTGCCGACTGCGATTGGATCATCGAAGTGGTGGTCGAAAATCTCGAAATCAAAAAAAGTCTCTTTGGCGACGTGGAAAAATTTCGCAAGCCAGGTACACTGATAACCTCGAACACATCGGGAATCCCAATTCATTTGATGGCGGAAGGCCGAAGTGATGATTTTCAGCGTCACTTTTGTGGAACGCACTTCTTCAACCCGCCACGGTACCTGAAGCTTCTTGAGATCATTCCTACGCCGAAAACGGATCCGGAAGTCGTATCATTTCTAATGCACTATGGCGACCTCTATCTGGGCAAGACCACAGTACTATGCAAAGACACCCCCGCATTTATTGCCAATCGCGTTGGGATTTATGGAATTATGAAGGCGGTTGATTCAATGCGAAAGCTGGACCTCAATATCGATGAAGTCGATAAGCTCACCGGCCCAGTCATTGGGCGACCGAAGTCCGCAACTTTCCGAACTTCTGACGTAGTCGGGCTGGATACGCTCGTAAAGGTGGCGAACAACCTTTATGCCGGCCTGCCCAACGATGAAGGGCGTGACATGTTTAAGATGCCCGATGAAATAAAGAAGCTCGAAGAAAACAATTGGTTGGGTGACAAAACGGGACAAGGATTCTACAAAAAGACAAAAAATGAAAAAGGGCAAACAGAAATCCTGACTCTCGATCTGAAAACATTCGAATATCGGCCGAAGTCGAAAGCAAAGTTTACGACCCTGGAACAAACCAAAGCGATCGATGACCTTCGCGCGCGATTCAAGGTGTTGTTTGCCGGCAAGGACAAGGCAGGGGAATTTTATCGTGATTCATTCTACGGACTCTTCCAATACGTCAGCAATCGGATACCCGAGATTGCCGACGAATTGTACAAAATCGATGACGCCGTCTGCGCCGGATTCGGATGGCAACTTGGACCTTTTGAGACATGGGATGCCGTTGGCGTCGAAGCGACGGTCAAGAACATGCAGGCGATGGGATATGAGCCCAAACCTTGGGTGGTCGAGATGATCTCCGCGGGCAACAAAAGCTTCTACAAGATCGAAGGGGGCAGGCGCCTGTACTACGACATCCCGACAAAATCGTATAAGGCCGTACCTGGCAAGGACGCATTCATCATTCTCGAAAACCTTAGCGAGAATGTCATATGGAAAAATGCAGATTCCAGAATAACTGATCTCGGAGATGGCGTTATCAATTTCAGCTGGCACAGCAAGAGCTATACCCTAGGGTCCGCGGTGATTGAAGGGCTGAACCGCGCCATTGATCTCGCAGAAAAAGAATACAAAGGCCTCGTGGTGGGACACCAGGGTGCCGACTTTTCGTTAGGGGCCAACCTCGGCTTAGTGTTCATGTTCGCCATAGAACAGGACTACGACGAGATAGACTTTATGGTGCGAGCCTTCCAGAACAGCGTGATGCGAATACGCTATTCGTCTGTGCCCGTGGTGGTTTGTCCACAAGGCAGAACGTTGGGCGGTGGCTGCGAGATGACATTACATGCGGACCTTGTTCAGGCTGCAGCCGAAACCTATATCGGCCTTGTGGAATTTGGGGTCGGGCTGATTCCCGCGGGAGGCGGTACCAAGGAACTGACGAAACGTGTCAGTGAGAACATGAAGGAAGGCGATGTGGAATTAAACGCACTTCAAAATGCTTTTATGAACATCGCCACGGCGAAAGTAGCCTTGTCCGCCGAGGAAGCGCGTGACATGCAGATCCTTCGATCGTCAGATCGGATTTCCATAAATCGCGATCGTCAGATTGCAGATGCAAAGAACGCTGTGCTGGAGATGTATGATGCGGGATATACCATGCCACCCAGGGCAAATAACATTCGCGTTCAGGGCCGTGCAGGCCTGGCGCTCGTGATGGCTGGCGTCAACGGCATGCGCATGGGAAATTATATCAGCGAACACGACGCGAAGATCGCCCTTAAGCTTGCCAACGTGATGTGTGGGGGAGATCTGACCGCACCGCAGGAGGTAAGTGAACAGTATCTGCTCGACCTGGAGAGAGAAGCATTCGTATCTCTTTGTGGTGAGCGCAAAACCCTCGAACGGATCCAGGCAATTCTGACCGGAGGAAAACCGCTACGCAATTAATCAGCAAAAAAGGAATTATCATGAATGCATACATCGTTGCAACAAAAAGAACCGCAAACACCAGGGCAAAAAGGGGAGGATTCCGGTTCACACGACCGGACGACTTTGCGACCGAAGTAATCAAAGCCCTCGTGGATTCGGTGCCCGGACTTGAAAGACAAATGGTCGATGATCTCATCGTCGGTAATGCTGTCCCGGAAGCAGAGCAGGGAATGCAGATGGGTCGAATCATCGCATTGATGGCGTTGGGTATCGAAAATGCCGGGATGATCGTCAATCGCTATTGCGGGTCAGGCATCGAAGCGATCAGCATAGCGTCTGCCCGAATTCATGCCGGCATGGCGGACTGTATCATTGCGGGCGGAACCGAATCCATGTCGCTTGTTCCTGTGATGGGCTGGAAGACGGTGTTGAACTATGCCATCGCAAAGGATCACCCCACATATTACACCAGCATGGGACTGACCGCGGAACAGGTTGCAGCCCAGTACAAGATATCCCGCGAAGAGCAGGACCAGTTTGCGTATGAGTCGCACATGAAGGCGATCCGCGCCCAACAAGACGGTAAATTCAAGGAAGAAATTCACCCCATCAAAACGACAGAAGTTTACGTCGACGAATCGGGCAAGAAACGCAGCCGTGAGTTTGTGGTGGAATCCGATGAAGGTCCGCGTGCAGACACAAACCAGGAAGTGCTTGGTAAACTGAAACCCGTGTTTGCGATGGGAGGCTCAGTTACGGCATGTAACTCGTCGCCGACGACTGACGGCGATGCGTTTGTCGTCGTCAT
>CAZIAG010000362.1:0-4387 GCA_964537375.1 uncultured Roseivirgaceae bacterium | reverse complement strand
CCCGGCTGTTGAAAGCGAGCAAGCCCATCGAAATTCCAGAACCGCCCAAGAACCCCGACGGAAGCATCGACTCAACGTTTCAGCTTCGTTGGTATCGCGAACACTACTTCGACAACTTCAACTTGTCAGATGAAGCGTTGATCCAGCTGCCACGGCCCCTCTACCAGCAAAAAGTCAACGATTATCTCGACAAGCTGTATCTTCAGCATCCCGACTCGGTATGGAAGGGCATACAATTCGTCGTTTCGAAGGCCAAGGGCACCCAGGAGACCTATAAATACGCTGTCTGGGTTTGTATGCTGAAATACCAACAGCCTGAAATAATGGGGCTGGACGGCTTGTACGTCAAGTTGTACGACACCTATTTCGCTACCGGCGAGATGGATTTCTGGGCAAACGCAAGTTTGAAAAAGAACCTCAAGGAACATGCCGATCGACTGAGAAACAGTCTGGTGGGAATGCAGGCGCCTAACCTCATCATGCAGGACTCAGACTTCAAGCTACGTTCCATGTACGACATTCCCAACAAATACACGATCCTCTATATTTTCGATCCCGACTGCGGCGCTTGTAAGAAGGAAACACCGAAGCTGGTGGCCTTCTATGAAAAAACGAAATTCGACGTGGAGGTGTACGCGGTCAGTGCCGACACGTCGATGGCCAAGATGCGCAACTATATCAAGGAAATGAACATGAAGTGGATCACGGTGAATGGTCCGCGTACCGCGGTTGGTCCTTACCAAAACCTCTACGATGCACCAACCACTCCGACGCTCTACGTGATGGATGAAAAGAAGAAGATTATCGCCAAAAAAATTGGAGCAGAACAGCTGGAGGACTTCCTGACGCAGCACGAACGGATCCTGAAGCGACGCGAAGGAAAGATGTAAACCCAGGGAGCCAATCCGGCAGATTTAGGGATCGTTTTTGATCCTGCGCCGGTCTCTGGTCAACCCACCTATCGTCCATTACCGCACACCTGGTACTCAAAACTGTACAACGCGTGGTAGGTGAACCGGCGCAATACGGGCACGTACGGCAAGATTTTAGCCATTTGTAACATTTTGCACTTTTTTTGGTCTAATCATGCAACTAATCGCCCGATTGCAAGTATCTATTAAGTGAACCGAGACAAAATCTGAACATTATGGCATTCCTGGACAAATTGTTGGGCAAGAAGAAACCGGAGATTAAGGCACGCTGCCCGATTACAAAGGAGCAGATCGAGCGTGGATTTGGATACCTGTTGACGACTGCACAGGTGATCACTTCGAAGAAATACTGGGACATGATCATGACCGAGCCAGAGACTTTGTCCTACTCGGTTTCGCACTTCAAGAACCAGGAAACGGGTACGCAAATGCGCAGCCTGATCTTTGACAAGTACAGCAGCGTGGAAAAACCCTGGATGATTTCCGACTCATGCATCAACCTGTTCGACAATGTCGACCGGAAATCAGCGCGCGAGTTGGCAAAACGCTGGTGGGAATCGGCAGGCAATTTTACGCCTGAGGACGCGGGACCTGCCCACGAGGCATTGGAACCGTCGACCTTCCGCCAGGTCCGCGATTATGCGGTGCTCGAAGCAGGAAGATCACGCATTCAATTGGAATAGAATTCTTCTTTGTAGATTTAGGTTTAGGTAAAGGCCGTCCCCGAAAGGCGACGGCTTTTTAGTTGTTTCGATCGATCGTAAATTGAACAAGGTCCGTCAGGGACCTTTTGTATTGCGAATCAGGAAAACCTGAAAGTATGTCCAGGGCCTCCCGGTGGAATCGATTCATGGTCTCGACGGCATATTCAATCCCTCCCGACTCTTTAACGTATTGAATCACCTCCTTCACTTTCTTCGGTTTGTCGCTTTCGTTCTTGATCATGCTGATGATCCTTCTCTTTTCAAGCCATCCGGATTTTGAGAGCGCATAAATGAGCGGGAGCGTCATCTTTTTTTCCCGGATATCTATTCCCAATGGCTTCCCGATTTCGATCTCCCCGTAGTCGAAAAGGTCATCTTTTATTTGAAAGGCCATGCCGATCTTTTCGCCGAAATCGCGCATCTTATCGACAGTTGCCGCCTCTGGCGCAGATGAACTTGCCGCTCCTACCGCGCAGCACGATGCTATCAATGAGGCAGTCTTTTGACGGATGATATCGAAATAGACATCCTCCGTGATGTCGAGACGCCGCGACTTTTCAATCTGCAACAACTCCCCTTCACTCATCTCCTTGACAGCATAGGTAACGATCCGCAACAAATCAAAGTCGTTGTTCTCCACCGAAAGGATAAGCCCTCGCGACAGGAGGAAATCGCCGACCAGGACAGCCACCTTGTTCTTCCAGAGTGCATTGATCGAGAAAAAGCCGCGGCGGTAATTGGCCTCATCCACTACATCATCGTGAACGAGTGTGGCCGTATGCAGCAATTCGATGAGCGCTGCGCCGCGAAAGGTCGACTCGGTGATTCCTCCACAGGTTCCTGCCGTGAGGAACACAAACATGGGGCGCATCTGTTTGCCCTTTCGCTTGACGATATAGCCCATAATCTTGTCGAGCAACAATACCCGGGTTTTCATGGAGGCGCGAAATTTCTGTTCGAATTCCTCCATCTCACGGGCAATGGGAGCTTTTATGTCGTCAAGTCGCAGGGGCATTGCCACAATAATACGCAAAGGTTTTAATTGTGCAGACGACTGTCCTGACGGAAAAGCCGTGATGCCCGGGATTTTTTGCGACCATGGCCTTACGGCCACTTTTTCACGTAGGCTACATGCCCTATCTTGACATACGTTTCAACCCCCAGGACGATGCAACAAGCCCATGCCCCCGCCCCTGACGATCACGTCATCGTAGAACTGATCTCATATAACCGCGAGGAATACGACAAATTTGAGGACCCTGACGTCATTCGCCTGGTGGAAAACCTCAGGGAAGGCCGGGTCAATTGGGTGAATATCGACGGGTTTAACCTTGCCCCTATCATCGAAAAGATGCAGGACCGATTCAACCTGCACGCCCTCGTCATCGAGGACATCCTCACCGACCAACGCCCGAAAGCGGAAGAATTTGATCACTACCTTTTCGTTACACTCAAGATGCTACACCGCATCGAAGACGCCAGGGCAGACTTCGAACAAATCAGCTTTGTACTCGGGCGAAATTTCCTCCTCAGTTTCCAGGAAAAGGTGGGCGACATCTTTGATTCGTTTAGGGAACGAATCAGACTGGACCAGGGCCGTGTACGAAAAAAGGGCGCCGATTATCTCCTCTATCGGCTGATCGACATCTCCGTCGATCATTACTACACCGTACTTGAGAATATTGGCGAGCAGATCGAGGAGGCAGAAGCGACCATCCGTTCGGATACAACAGCGGAAAGCTTTGCGCGAATACAAGCGCTAAAGAAACAAATCATCTACCTTCATAAAGCGCTCTATCCGCTGCGGGACGCCATCCGCCAACTGGTCAAGGATGAATCGGACTATATCGCCGAGGAGAACATCAAATACTTTGCTGACGTCTACGACCACGTGAAGCACCTGATCGATTCGCTCGACACGTATCGCGACCTCACGAGTTCGCTGATGGATATCTACATCAACACGCAAAACCGACGACTAAATGACGTGATCCGGGTGTTAACAATCATTTCAACAATCTTCATCCCCCTTACCTTCATCGTCGGTGTCTACGGCATGAATTTCCGGCATTTCCCGGAACTGGAATGGCGTTATGGATACCTCGGTGTCTGGGTCGTGATGATCGGGTTGGCATTGGCCATGGTAGGATTCTTCCGATATAAACGTTGGATCTGAAGCCAGACTTGAGGTATTCGCCCAGGCGCGCGTGATTCCTCTACCTCGTGCCTGAGCCCTCGACGCTGAACCGCTTCAAGTTTCATGTTGTTCACGGTTCCTGCTTCCGGGTCCTTTGACGGAGTCAGAATCCTATTCGAATTCGAGTGGCGATCGAAGCATATGCCCTTCGGCCTTGAGGCCCTGGTCCTTGAGATTTGGAGTTTGGAATTGGGCTTTTGAAATTATTCCTTCTCCCCTTCCTCGGGGGCGCGGTCCAGAATATCCACGAGGATGATCTGGTTCTTAATTCTTTTTACGACGGTAAAAACGTAGTCGTTGTAAGGGATACTCTCCCCCACGTTGGGAATTCTTCCGACCATGTCGATCAACATGCCGGCCAAAGTAACGTAGACTTCGTTCTCCGGTAACGGGCGCGGCAAGCGTTCATTCAGCACAACGAGCGTAACCGATCCCTGGGCCCTGAATTTTCTGTCGCCGGACTGTTCGATCAATGGCATCTCCGAATCGTACTCATCCTGTATTTCACCTACGAGCTCCTCAAGGATGTCCTCCAGGGTCACGATACCGGCCGT
>CAZIAG010000361.1:0-4393 GCA_964537375.1 uncultured Roseivirgaceae bacterium | reverse complement strand
TCCATATTTTTCCATTCTGCGGTAAAGCGATGCACGTGTTAACCCAAGCTCGTCTGCCGCTTTCGATATATTTCCGCTGTGCATCTGAAGGGCTTTGGCGATCGCCGCCTTTTCGACTTCATCGAGATTTAATGTGTTGGTCGGTGTAGTGGCTGTCAACGAGCGACTGAACAGGAAATCGGTTTCGTGTAACGTGTCCGAATCGGTCATGATCACCGCACGCTCGATGGCATGCTGAAGTTCACGAATGTTTCCTGGCCAGGCGTAACGCTTGAGCTTGTCCATCGCCTCCGGGGCGATCCGGGTGACGAGCTTGTGATACTTCTTGGCGTAATGATTCAGGTAATGCTCCGCGAGGAGTGGAATGTCTTCGATGCGTTCACTCAACGGGGGCACGTTTATCTCGACCGTGTTGATGCGATAAAGCAGGTCCTGACGAAACGTACCCTCCTGAACCATTTTTGCAAGAGGCATATTTGTCGCGCAGATTAACCGTATGTCAACCGGTGTCGCACGATTTGCGCCGACGCGCGTGACTTGTCTGGATTGAAGTGCGCTGAGTAATTTGCTTTGGAGGCTGAGGCTCAGGTTCCCGATTTCATCCAGGAATAGTGTCCCACCTGAAGCCAGCTCGAAACGCCCGGGACGATCTTCTCTCGCGTCGGTGAATGCTCCTTTCTTGTGACCAAACAGTTCGCTTTCGAACAGCGTCTCCGTAATGGCCCCCATATCCACAGACACGAAACTGTTGTCCTTCCGTAGGGAGCGTTGGTGAATGGCACGCGCAATGAGTTCCTTTCCGGTGCCGTTTTCGCCAAGGATAAGAACGTTTGCATCCGTCTTTGCGACTTTGTCGATCACAGCAAATACATCCTTGATTGCCGGGCTCTGTCCGATGATTTCGCCAAATGGCTTGCTGATCTGCTCCTCGAGCATCTCCTTGGCGATCTTGAGCTTGTCAACCTGGTTATACGACTTCTTCAACCGGATCGCGGTGGAAATCGTCGCAATTAGTTTTTCGTTCTGCCAGGGTTTTAGAATAAAGTCGGTAGCACCCTGCTTCAGCGCCTTGACGGCCATCTCGACATCGCCAAAAGCGGTAATGAGAATGACGACCGCATGGGGATCCTTTTCCAGGATCTGCCCGAGCCAGTGAAAACCCTCCTTTCCGCTGGTTATGTCCTTGCTGAAATTCATGTCCAGCAGGATGACATCGTAGGTGTCGTTGTTCAGCAGAAATGGAATCTTATTTGGGTTTTTCTCGATGATCACGTGGTGATTCTGCTTTTTCAACAGCATCTTCGCCGCGAGCAATACATCTTCGTCATCGTCGATCATGAGAATTTTTCCGCCTTCCGTAGCCACGCCTGTTCTTAAGTTTAGGTGAACGCTTCTTCTAAGGAAATACTATGCCAAGCGGTTTTTGACCATTTTTTCGCCCTTTCCGCGGACAGTATTGTTCCTTGCTGTACAAATATGTTCAAAAATGAACATATTTCTTCGGCGGGAAATTCAGTGGGGATCGAACGCGTAGATTTCCACCGTCCTGCCCCTAACCAGGAGCATTCGATCATCTGTGATGATCACGTCGTCGGCCGCCTTCCCCACGGGTAGGGTCCGGGTTTCGCCGGTAAAGAGATCGAAGAGATGCAGGTTGCCATCGCGGTAGTAATAGAGTTCTTCACCGAGAAAGTGAAAATGGCGGATTCCAGGGGCGGCGATAGTGCGGAGGTGCTTGCCCAGCGTGTTGAAGATCAGGATGCCGCGTCGAGGATCCAATCCGAAAACAAAACTCTGGTAATCCCGCAAAAAGGTGAACGCGGTCGCGTTGTCAACAATCGAGGAATCGATCACGACCTCCACTTCAATCTCGGTATGCGGGGCGTTGAGCTTCTTCAGACTGTTATCTGCAGCGTCCAGCAGCCAAAGTTTGTGTTCCCCGGAAGGACATACGAGCCAGGGCTCGATCGCAAAGGCCGGATCGATGCGGTACGAGGATACGATTTCAAAGGATGGCTTCAGATGGTCGTACCGCTGGTCCTCCCGATAGAATGCAAATAGTCTCGCGCCGTCGCGGGGATCAAACAACGTTGGCAGTTGGTCTTTGCTGTATAGAACGATGAGGTTGCCGTCCTTGTCCACCTTGTGTATTTGGCCATTCTGCGTCAGGACATAAAAGTCACCCGGGCGATCTACTGTTGCGCTTTCGATCTCATCCCCAAAAGGAATAGTAGCGATGATTTCCTGGGCGGCTACACGCCCGATAATCAAACAGAAAACGGCCAGTGAAAGACAGGTGTTCATGGTGTTTTGGGGTCGAAAATTTTCAACTCCATCGTTTCTCCATCGTAGACAGCGTAGGTATTGAAATTCACCCACTCGCCGAGATTGATGTAACGACTTGAACCATTTACGCTAATGTCGAGGGGTAGATGCCGGTGACCAAATACGTAAAAGTCGTGGTGTTCCCGCCGTTCTAGTTCACGGCAGTAGATAAGGAGGAATTCCTTTTCATCTCCGTAATACTTTTCTTCCCGTTTTGAATTGGCAATCCTGCTTTTCCTCGACCATGCGTGAGCAATGGCCATGCCGAGGTTTGGGTGAATGCGTGCGAAAAGCCATTGACATACCCGGCTATTGAAGAAACGCTTAAGGATTTTGTATGTATAATCGCCCGGTCCGAGACCATCGCCGTGCCCGATGAGCAGTTTCTGATCGCCGACATACAGGACTTGGGGTTCACGGTAAATGGTAACGCCCAGCTCACGCGGAAAATAGTCAAACATCCACATGTCGTGGTTCCCGGTGAAGAAGTTGATCGGTATACCCGCGTCGCTCAGTTCGGCCAGTTTTCCCTGCAGGCGAACATAACCTCTTGGAATGGTATGACGGTATTCGAACCAAAAATCGAAAATGTCGCCAAGCAAATAAATCGAGTGAGCGTCATGCCGAATAGATTCCAACCAGGCGACGATGTTGCGTTCTCTTTCCCGGCTAACCTCAGGCGTCGGTACACCAAGATGGAAGTCCGATGCGAAGAATATTTTCTTACCTCCGAGGGACGAAATCTTTTCCGGCATAGGATCAGGTCGATACTGGGTGTCGCGCTTATTGACAGAAAAAAAAGCTCAGGCGTAGCACCTGAGCTTCAAAAATAAGACTATAAATCAGAACGCATACTTATCGGCCGACTTTCTCAGGCGACTCGCCCTCCAGGGTCGGGGGGGTGTCGACACCAGGTTGTTCGGCCTCATGTTGCTTCTTTTCGTATTTGCCCTGGCCGTTGGTGTATTGCTGGTACGTCGTCGGCTTGTCGAATGGACGCTTGCCAATCAACCGTTCCAGGTCTGCCTGGAACAGGATCTCCTTTTCCAACAACTCCTGTGCAATCACGTCGAGGTGGTTGCGGTGCTTGGTGAGCAATGCCACCGTTCGCTGGTATGCGCTTTCGACAATGTTCTTAACCTCCTGGTCGATCTTTTGCGCCGTAGCGTCTGAGTAAGGCTTCTGGAACGCATAGTCCGACTGTTTGGAATCGTAATACGACAAGTTCCCGATCTCCTTGTTCATTCCGTAGATGGTTACCATGCTGTAGGCCATCTTGGTGATGCGCTCGAGGTCGCTCAAGGCGCCGGTTGAGATCTTTCCAAACACGATTTCTTCTGCGGCCCTGCCTCCGAATGCCATACACATCTCATCCAACATTTGCTCGGTCTGATACAGGAACTGCTCCTTCGGCAGGTATTGCGCGTAACCGAGTGCAGCAACGCCGCGAGGAACAATACTTACCTTCACCAAAGGATCAGCGTGTTCCAGAAACCACCCGGCAACGGCATGTCCGGCCTCATGGTAGGCGACAATCTTTTTCTCTTCAGGCGAGATGATCTTATTCTTTTTCTCAAGACCACCGATCACGCGGTCGATTGCATCCTGGAAGTCCTGCATGTCGACCGCTTTCTTGTCCCTTCGTGCCGCTATGAGCGCGGCCTCGTTACAGACGTTGGCGATCTCGGCGCCAGCAAAGCCCGGCGTTTGTGCCGCAAGCTTTTTGGGATCGACCGACGGATCCAGTTTTATCGGACGAAGATGGGTTTTGAAAATCGCTTCGCGACCAACAATATCCGGTTTGTCAATGCTGATCTGCCGGTCAAAACGGCCCGGACGGAGCAACGCTGAATCAAGCACATCGGGTCGGTTGGTGGCGGCGAGGATAATCACGCCGGAGTCGGTCGCAAATCCATCCATTTCCACCAGCAACGAGTTTAGCGTATTCTCACGCTCGTCGTTCGCGCCGGGCAATTGACCACGTCCCCGCGAACGACCAATAGCGTCAATTTCATCGATAAAAACAATACAGGGTGCCTTTTCCTTCGCTTGCTTGAACAAGTCACGG
>CAZIAG010000360.1:4098-4415 GCA_964537375.1 uncultured Roseivirgaceae bacterium | reverse complement strand
CGCTCCTTCATGATGCTTGCAATCTTTCGGGCCTTTTCCGGTGAACAACCGATGCCTTCCCTGGCCAGGTCGGCCAAAAGAAACTGTGCCAGTTCCTCTTCGGGTTTGACCTTGAGGTATTGTTGATTGAACCATTGCGCTTTCTGAATGTCGAATTTAGCCCCCGCCTTCCCGACACGGTCGATAGAAAATGCCTCCACCAACTCGTCGATCGAAAAGATCTCTTTCTCGATACCCGGATTCCATCCCAAAAGAGCAAGGAAATTGACGAGCGCCTCCGGCAGATAGCCCGCCTCCCGATAACCCATCGCGACTTC
>CAZIAG010000360.1:0-4088 GCA_964537375.1 uncultured Roseivirgaceae bacterium | reverse complement strand
CACCGGTGTGGGGATCTTTCCAGTTCAAAGGAAAAATCGGAAATCCCATCTGATCGGCGGCGCGTTTGCTGAGCTTACCATTTCCATCAGGTCTCAGCAAAAGAGGAAGATGCGCGAATTTTGGCATCTCGGCTTCCCAGCCCAGGTATTTATACAACAACACATGTAATGGAGCAGAAGGCAACCACTCTTCACCGCGAATGACGTGCGATACCTTCATGAGATAATCGTCGACTACGTTCGCCAGATGATAAGTAGGCATTCCGTCAGACTTCATCAACACTTTATCATCCAGTTGCGAAGAGTGTACTACCACCCAGCCGCGTATCAAGTCGTTCAACCGTATCTCCTCTTTACGAGGCACCTTGATCCGGATGACATAGGGAATCCCCTCGTCAATGTTCTTTTTCACTTCTGCCTCGTCCATCGTGAGCGAGTTGCGCATTTGCATCCTTGTGATACTGTTGTATTGCGGAGTGTCAACGCCGGCAGCCTTAAGGCGTTCACGCATTTGTTCCAATTCCTCGGGAGTATCAAACGCGTAATAGGCATGGCCGGAATCCAACAGCTGCTGCGCGTATTGTCGATAGATCTCAAGTCGTTCCGACTGACGATAAGGTGCGTGAGGACCACCGACACCGACGCCTTCATCGATCGCGATGCCGACCCATTTTAACGCATCAAGAATATACTGCTCCGCGCCTTCCACAAAACGGCTTTGATCGGTGTCTTCGATGCGAAGGATCATCGTCCCCTTGTGCTTGCGCGCCAGCAGGAAGTTATAAAGCGCAGTGCGAACACCACCAATGTGCAACGCACCCGTTGGGCTGGGCGCAAATCGTACACGTACCTCACTCATAATTCCAGCAATTTCTTAGACAAAGGTAAAAAAGGGAGCCACGATTTAACCTGGCACCCCCGCAAATTAAACAAGCTGCGGACGGGCATCGGAAATAACGGCAATGCAGGAAATCTCTACGTTGACATCCTTGGGAAGCCGGCTGACCTCGACGGTTTCCCTGGCCGGCGGTTGCTCAGGGAAGAATTCGCCATACACACCGTTCACCCTGGGAAAATCATTCATATCCCTGAGGAAAATCGTGCATTTAACCACATTGGAAAACGTCACGCCCGCTGCCTTAAGGATCTCACCAACGTTATGCATCACCAACCGCGTTTCGTTTTCCACATTGTCCGTGACGAGATTACCGCTTGCCTTTTCAATGGCGATCTGGCCGCTAACGAACAGGAGATTACCAGCGCGCACAGCCTGGCTGTATGGCCCGATCGGATCCGGGGCGCCCGCCGAGTAAATGATTGTCTTCGACATCGTTTATTTAGGTTAAAATGCTCTACAATTGCGCAAAAATAGGTATATCTGCAAAATCAACTTCGTTTTGATCCGGATAGCTTAAAGAACCATAACGATCATCATGAAAACCAATGGCTGATGAAGATACTGGTAATAGGCGAGTCGCGGCACTTTGAAGAATGTCGCCAAAAGTTCGGGGACGACCACAGCTATTCCTGGGTTGGTGAACACATGGAGGCCGAGCCGTTCCTTGGAGGCAACGACCTGATTATCGACGCAATAATCGATGAGGAGCCTGGAGAATTTCAAATGTACGCCGGCAGACCGGTGACCGTCTTCCTCAATACCGTCAAGATCAGTCTCGCAGAATTGGCGCAATCCGTCGGCAACGACGTGGCCTGCACGATGTTTGGCTTCAACGGACTTCCCACCTTCATCAATCGTCCAGTATTGGAAGTTTCCCATTGGCGCCCCGGCCATGAACGAACACTAAAGCAAATATGCGAAGGCCTCAAAACTCCCTACCTGGAAGTTGACGACCGCGTAGGGCTCGTCACCGCCCGAGTGGTTGCCATGATCATCAACGAAGCATATTACACCGTCCAGGAAGGAACAGCCACGCGCGAAGATATCGACCTCGCGATGAGACTGGGCACGAATTACCCGCATGGCCCGTTTGAGTGGTGCCAGCGAATCGGCGTCAAACACGTTTACGAATTGATCGAGGCGCTTTACGAAGACACACGCGACGAACGGTATAAGATCTGTCCATTGTTGAAAAAGGAATACCTGGCCCTGGGCTGACGCGCCCTACTCCACGGTCACACTCTTGGCGAGATTGCGAGGCTGATCAACGTTGCAACCACGCATCACCGCGATGTGATACGAAAGTAATTGTAGAGGAACTACCGCCACCAGTGGCATCAACGCTTCGTGAACAGCCGGAACCTGGACGGTGAATTCTGCCATTTGGGAAATCTGTTGGTCTCCCTCAGTCACGATGGCGATGACCCTGCCCTTTCGTGCCTTAACCTCCTGAATATTTGAGACAACCTTTTCGTAGGAACTGTCGCGTGTAGCGATGAATACCACGGGCATTTGTTCATCGATGAGGGCGATCGGGCCGTGCTTCATCTCCGCTGCAGGATAACCCTCTGCGTGGATATAGGATATCTCTTTCAGTTTAAGTGCGCCCTCAAGCGCGACCGGAAAATTGTAACCCCGTCCCAGGTAAATAAAATTGCTGGCGTCCTTGAAGATGGAGGCGATATCGTGGATTTGCTCGTTGAGCTTCAGCGCTTGCTCAACTTTCTCCGGTATTGTCTCCATTTCGACCAGTAGTTCGCGCAGTTTTTCTTCCGAGATGGTTCCCTTCTGATTAGCCACGATCAGGGCAATCATATTCAGAACAATCAGCTGTGCCGTGAAGGCCTTGGTGCTGGCTACGCCGATCTCTGGTCCCGCGTGAGTATACGCACCTGCATGGGTTGCTCTCGCAATCGACGAACCGACCACGTTGCACACTCCGAAGATGATCGCTCCCTTGGTCTTCGCCAGCTCAATGGCTGCAAGTGTATCTGCCGTTTCTCCCGATTGAGAAATTGCGATCACCACGTCGCCTTCGCGAATTACCGGATTGCGATACCGAAACTCCGACGCGTACTCGACCTCTACCGGAATACGGCAGAATTCCTCGAAAAAGTACTCTGCAACAAGTCCTGCGTGCCACGAAGTACCGCATGCAACGATAATGATTCGATCCGCGTTGACCAGCTTGTTGAGATATTGACGCAGCCCCCCGAGTACCAATCTTCCTGAAGCGGAGTCGAGGCGACCGCGCATGCAATCCCCGATTGAACGCGGCTGCTCAAAAATCTCCTTGAGCATAAAATGTTCAAAGCCACCCTTTTCAATGGCCTCCAGTTCAAGATCGATCTTTTCAATATACGGCGTAAGCGGCAGGTTAGCCGTGTTCTTGATGCGCAGTTCACCTTCGTGAATAACGGCGATTTCCTGATCGTTGAGGTAAACGACTTCGTTTGTATACTCAACAATAGGCGTCGCGTCGGACGCGAGGAAATACTCGTTCTTACCGACCCCCACAACAAGAGGACTCCCTTTTCTCGCGGCCACCAGCAAACTTGGGTCTTCCAACGACATAATGACGATCGCATAGGCACCCACCACTTTCGTCAGCGCGAGGCGAACAGCTTCATCAAGAGAGCAGTTCTCCTTCTCCTTAATGTCTTCAATGAAATGGATGATCCCTACCTGCGGACCCGTCGCGATGATGTCGATCATGTGGTGAATCGGATTCACCGGATTCTGGCCGATCAGGAAGTAGCTGATCACGAAATCGCCGATGGCAGGCTGAAAGGCCATATCATCATTGCCGAAGATTTAACGCCCGCAGATACCGTTTTAATGCAACACCAGGGTATTGCTGCTTTTGTAACAGAGCATGGAGGCGCAACATCGCATACCACTATCCTGGCGCGCAGTCTGGGTATTCCGGCAATCGTTGGGGTCGAGTCGGTCCTGCGTTATGTACAGGATAATGAACCACTGATGATTGCCGGTGCCGATGACGGCACGCTGCGTGAATATCAACAACGACGTATTGCTTTTGATGAGCATATCTCTTCGCTCAATCGCTATAAGTCCCAGCCGACTCGTACTCGCGATGGCAAAACCATTACTCTGCTTGCCAACGCAGAGCTGCCAGAAGATATCACCACGATCAGTAATGCCGGCGCTCAGGGAATCGGGCTTTATC
>CAZIAG010000359.1:0-4416 GCA_964537375.1 uncultured Roseivirgaceae bacterium | reverse complement strand
AACAATCCGTCTGCACTGTCCAGGAAATCGTCGATAACATGCGTTGTGAGGAGTTCGGCCCGTTTTACCCAGTACTCCTCGAATGTTACCTCGTACAGACGGATGCACGCCAGTATTGTCCAGGCATAATCATCGAGGAACCCTTCGATGTGGGATCTCTTACCTCCTTTCCACGATCGATAGAGCGTTTTTCCGTCGCTCAATTCGCGCTCCAGGAAAGCCATGTTCTTCTTCGCGAGGTTCACGTACCGCTCATTGCGCGTGGCGCGGTACGCATCGGTAAGGCCGATAACCATCATCGCGTTCCACGAGGTGATGATTTTTTCGTCCAGGCCGGGTCGCGTGCGTTTATCACGTACCTCCAGGAGTTTGTCTTTGACCTCGCGCAGTTTCTTATTCCAGTCGCCGGGAACAATGCCGTAGTTGGTGAGAAATTTGTCTTCGCTTATGGACCGAAAGAGAATGTTTCGACCGTGTTCCCAGTTTCCTTCCGGCTTAACCGAATACCACATTTTGATGGGGTCGGAATCGTCGCCGAGAATTTCGTCCAGTTCTTGCATCGTCCAGGTGTAGAACTTTCCTTCCACGCCTTCGCTATCCGCGTCCAACGCGGAATAAAAACCACCTTCGGGATGCATCATCTCGGTTTGAAGCCATTGGAACGTTTCCTCCACCACGGTTTTGAATGGTTGGTTACCGGTGACGATGTACGCTTCCGAGTAAAGCGAGATCAGCTGAGCGTTGTCGTATAACATCTTCTCAAAATGCGGGGCAAACCAATAACCGTCCACTGAATAGCGGGCGAATCCGCCACCGATCTGGTCGTAGATACCACCGCGGGCGATACGGTCGAGGGTGAGCACAACCTGTTGCAATACGTTGTCATCTCCGGTTAGGTGATGGTAGCGAAGCAACCACATCCAAACTGAGGGCATGATAAACTTGGGTGCTTTATCAAGGCCACCCCAGGTCCTGTCAAAGGCTTCCTCGAGTTTCGAGTACATCGCATCGAGATCAGCGTTGAACGTTGGGTTAGCAGATTCTTTTTTGAGGTGCGAGAAGTTGTTTTGCGTGAGGTGTTGGGCGAATTGTTCTGCGGATTCTTCTACTTCCTGGCGGCGCTCATTAAAGGCACGGTGAATACCGACGACGACCTGTTGCCATTGCTCGGGAGGAAAATACGTTCCGCCGTAGAACGGCTTTTGATCCGGGGTTAAGAAGACATTGAGCGGCCAGCCCCCGTGCACACCCATCGCCTGGACAGCGTCCATGTAGATCTGATCGATATCGGGACGTTCTTCGCGATCCACTTTTATGCAGATCAGGTATTCGTTCATAATTCGCGCGAGTTCTTCGTTCTCAAAAACCTCGCGCTCCATGACGTGACACCAATGGCAGGAAGAATAACCGATGCTCACCAGGATTGGTTTGTTCTCCTGTTTCGCTGCCATGAGCGCTTCTTCTCCCCATTCATACCAGTCGACCGGATTGTGGGCGTGCTGAAGCAGGTATGGCGATGTTGAATTGATCAGCCGGTTGGTGTGCGTATGTATCATGCGATGTATTTATTATGGTAAATGTACATTATCGTTCCGTGGTTCCATGTGGTATTTGGTTCCAGTTTCTTTTGTTGAGATCCAAACCACATCGGGGCGGGCCGTCGATGATGGCCACGTCTGCCACAATGCCGTATATTTGAGGACTGACCACAAAGCGATGATTGACGCAAAACAGGCGGCGGATAGTGCGCGCGAATATTTTACGATGTTTTTTCCGGAAGCAAAGAACGTTCAGCTGGAGGAAGTTGAATTAGATTCGGAAGGGACGCAATGGCTTGTCACCCTTAGCTTCCCGGAGGAGGAGGGGACAGCCATCGGGCTCTATCCAAAAAACAGAAAGTACAAACTGTTTCGCATCGACGCGAAAAAGGGAAACGTTGTCGCCATGAAGGCACGTGAACGATGAGTTGAAACACCCGGAATTTGCGAGTCTGTTTGTTTTGAAATACTTTTTCGAAAAACTTATTCAATGAAAAGATCCTTTGCGTTTCCCACGGCATTGATCCTTGTCTTTTCGCTGAACGTTGACGTCGGGGCGCAGACCCAGGCGCAGCGCGATTCCGCCGCGAATGAGATGTGTAAAGTCCTGAAGGAAATGGAGCATTATCCGGACACGGTGCGTTTGCTCGTGGCCTATCAGAAAGCGCGTGATCCGTTCCTCAAGCGGTACCCTGCAGATGCCCGGGAAGAAATCTGGGCCGGAATGCATTTTCGACTTCAGCGTAACTGCCCTGTCTACAAAGAAATCCTCGATCGCGTATTCCCGCAGTCTGGCGGGTGGCAGCGTGTGGCTAAAAAGCCAGAAACCACGCTTGATACGCGTGCCTGTCGGAAGTTTTTCGCGCATAGGAAGCATTGGTATCTGGAGACGAATGGCGACACCGTACAGGTCGATTTCAGCAACAACCAGTGGGTGGATCACTTCAAGGACGGCACGTATTCACGGCTGAAAAGATATTGGGTGTCGGATTGTGAATTTGAGCTCGAATTCGTTGAAAGCAATAACGAGATGCGATCACGATTCAGCGTGCCTGGCGATAAGTATCGGTACCAGATATTGGAAAAGAAGGATGGATACTACGAAATGTCCGTCCAGGCAGTTGGAGTCGATCAAATTTCGCTGTTCCATTTCTATTACGAACGCTGAGCAGCGAACGGAATGAATCGGATAGGGATATGCCTTACATTTTGTGTTCTGTTTACCTTTCAGTGGTCGGTTTGCACTACCTGTGACGGGCGGCAAAGTTGTTCCAGATCATTGATCGAGTCGTTGTACGGGCAATGGCGGGTAGTCACCGTTGAGACAACTTCGGAACCCGCAAATGAAATTCGCTAGTGGCGATCTCATTTTCTTGCGGAAGAATTGCCATTGCCGTATATTGGGCGTGAACACATCGCATCTTGTTGCCCGCCAGCACCTCGCTGCTTTGTTTCGAATTGAAATCTCTCTAATTACAACGCATGAAAAACAAGATCATCTGCCTGGGCCTTGTCCTGATTGGTATAGTTCCGGCCATTGCCCAAACAAGCCTCGAACTCAAGCTGAAGAAAGGTGAAACGTACAAGCAGTCCTCGACGTCGAGGGTGGACATGCAGCAAACGATTGCTGGTCAGCAAATGGATATCGCCATAACCATCAGTGGTACGATCGCATTTCAGGTGAAGGGCGAGGATGTGGAGGGGTACCAGATGGATGCGTGGTACGAGACCCTGGCCATGACTATGGAGAGCCCTCAGGGCAAAATGGACGTGAGCTCCGAAAGCGCGAACGAAAACGATTATATGTCGCGAACATTCGCGGCGATAAAAAATCAGCCGTTCCAGGTAGTGATGATGAAGAATGGAAAAGTGAAGGAGGTACGCACCGCCGACTTGATGTGGGACAGGGCGCTCGACACCTTTGAAGAGCTTACGGACGAACAAAAAGCTCAGATTCGTGCCCAGATCGTTCGATCGCACGGTGACGATGCTATCCGGGGCAGCATCGAATCAGTAACGGCCATTTTCCCGGATAAGCCTGTTAAGCAAGGAGATCAGTGGCGAGTCCAGACAAACATGGACTCCGGTATGAAGGCATTGCTTACAACCGACTACACGTTCATGGGGTTGGAGAAGGACCATGCCCTGATCAATGGCAGCGCCACCATAGAGTCGGTCAACGACGGTACCTACCAGGAGTCTAACGGTATGGAGATGCGGTTTGATATGAAGGGGACACAAACCTCGGAAATCAAAATTGATCGCAAGTCCGGTTGGATCACTGATGCACTCATCAAACAGGAACTGAAAGGGGCGGCTCACTTCAAGCCGAATGCCCAGATCCCCGACGGTTTCACCATGCCGATGGTGATGAAGAGTGAGAGCAACGTAAAAGGGAACTAACATTCACCTCGGCAGGCATTCCGGCGCGTTGAGTAGCTCCCGCTGAAACGCACGGCTGAGATTCTTCGCTTGGCGCCGCGATGCAGGTGGATGTCAATCATTTCATCCTCGACTTGAGGAGTTCAATCTCGTTGCGTACGTCGACTGTTTCGCTGAGCTTTTCGACTTTGGCGAGTGTAGCCGCGAGAAAATCGCGGTGTGCCTTGCTCTCCGGATGAAAGGGTTTGTGATTCAACGCTGAGAGGATTTCGTCCCATTGGCCGATGAATTTACGCGTTGAGGCGTCAAGGTGTGTTTCCGCGAATTTTTCCCAGATATAATCTTCAGCCTCTTCGGTGGGATGGATCCTGTCGCGTCCGTAAAAGCGGTAGTCGCGGAGGTCATCCATCATCATTTCAAACGCGGGGAAATATTCGACGTCAGTAAATGTGTTGGCGATCCGGTGACAAGCGATTCTCAATACGGCTTTGCTCAC
>CAZIAG010000358.1:0-4438 GCA_964537375.1 uncultured Roseivirgaceae bacterium | reverse complement strand
GGTCAAGGTTGTTCTGTATCATCAGCATAATGGCCGCCGCCTGCACAGATTTGTGAGGGTAGTCCGTGATCGGTCTGGCGTGCATGGCATACCGCGGCCTGAAACGGTACATGTAGATTCGGCCATACTGCTGCAATTCCTCGTAGAATTCGCGGGCGAGGACCTCGTGGTGACGAGGGTGAAAATATCGTAACGCGTTGCTGACCGCGAGGCGCTTCTCCTCCTTCGTGAGGATGTCCTTTCTGCGCGGTGCATGATTCACCCCCGGATCATACTCGGCGGGAGGTGGCAATTCGTCAGGGATACCTTGAATGATTTCGTCGCGAAAGGAAGTACTCATGAAACAAACTGTTCGGGTGAAAAATTTTCCAGCGTATAACGATAGCCGATCTCAAACAACTCCTTCGCCTTACCGATGTCAAACCCACTGTACTTTCCGACGTCGGGTGGTTCGATCAACACGTTGCAGAGCGACTTGCTGATGGTGGTATTACCGCTGATGGCCATAAGCAAGGCGCGCTCTATAACAGCTCGGAAATTCCTGAGATCAACTTCCGGGCGAATAAAATTGCAATGGGATCCAATGATAAAACTGCACTGATCCTGAATACCTTTTACCGGCAGGTTGTCCAGGACTCCCCCATCAACGTAAACGCCGCCATTGATTTCAACCGGGTTGAACATCGCCGGTATGCAACACGATGCGAGAATAACCGGTATCAGTTCACCTTGATTGAAATACTCGATCTTTCCCTTCCTGACCTCGGTGGCGGCCACCACCATGGGGATCTTCAATGATTCAAAGGAGTTTTCCGGGATAAACCTCAGAAATATTTCCCGCAATCCTTCGAGAGATAACAATCCTGTCCAACGCCATGCGGGCCGAAGGGACCACGCGAAACTGGTTCCCGTAATGATGTTCAGCGCTTCGTCAGGTGTATAGCCATAGCTATAAAGTGCACCAGCAATTGCTCCCGCACTCGTGCCCGAGATGCAATCGATGCGGACGTTCATTTCCTCCAGCGCCTTGATAACACCGAGGTGGCAGACGCCGCGGGCGCCCCCACCCGATAATACCAATCCCGTCATCGGCCGGCTCGTCATGCAAAGGCGTTATAAGATTTCGCTTAAGGGAAAGGTGCGATCCACACGGACGCCTTTCTCGGTCATCTTCACGGTGCAGCATTCGTTCACCGGGTCGTGTTCGAAAAACAGCACGTAATTGCGCTCAGCCGCCTCGTAAAGAAACGACGCCTTCTCCTCCATGGTTATCAACGGGCGGGTATCGTAGGCCATTACGTAAGGCAGCGGGATGTGCCCGACCGAAGGCAACAGGTCAGCCATATAGCAGATGGTCGTATCGCGGTACCGGATCTTCGGGATCATCATTTTCTCCGTATGGCCTGAAGCGTAAAAGATTTCAAATTGAGAGAAAGGGGAAGCCTCTTCAGGATCTATAAAATGAAGATGTCCGCTGTCCTGCATCGGCAGGATGTTTTCCTTCAGAAAGGAGGCCTTCTCTCTTGGATTCGGTTTTGTGGCCCATTCCCAGTGATCCTTGTTCGACCAATAACGCGCCCTGGGGAATGTCAGCACAGCTTTACCGTCTGAGTATTTGACCCCACCGCCACAATGATCAAAATGAAGGTGCGTGAGGAACATATCCGTGATATCCTCGTGCTGGAAGCCTGCATCTCTCAGGGATCCTGCAAGATTCTTATCGCCGTGCAGGAAGTAATGACCAAAAAACTTTTCATCTTGCTTGTCGCCGATCCCATTGTCGATGAGTATAAGTTTGTCGCCATCTTCGATCAGCAAACAACGCATGGCCCAAGTGCACAGGTTTCGATCGTCGGCGGGGTTGGTTTTCGACCAGATTGATTTGGGAACCACTCCGAACATGGCGCCGCCGTCGAGTTTAAAAAAGCCTGTGTCGATTACATGGAGTTTCATAGCGCAATTACAGGATTGGCCGAGGTCGCGCGCAAGTTAACAAGATTTCGGAAAGGCAAAGACATCCGATCGGCAGTCCGGTTTTTCTATCACCATCGGCGGAGGCAGGGAGACAAATGCTCCTGCCGAGTTTCCTTTTCTATGACTGCTTGTACGAGAGAGTAAGTCTCTCACGGAAGGATGCGAACTGCCTCGAGCACAGCCGTGCTCCGGCGAATTATTCTTTGACAACCCCCATCGCACAGAACTTTTCTATGCGCTGTTGGATGCGTTCGTCGGCGGAAAGCTTCAACAATTCCCGCGTGTGCTCCTTGATCGTTTTCTTCACTTCGTTCGCCATCCATTTCAGGTCGGTATGTGCTCCTCCCAACGGTTCACGGATGATGCCGTCGATGAGTTTATTTTCGAGCATGTCTTTGGCCGTAAGCTTCAGCACTTCGGCAGCCTGCTCTTTGTAGTCCCAGCTACGCCAGAGAATTGAAGAGCACGATTCCGGCGAAATCACGGAGTACCAGGTATTCTCAAGCATCAGCACACGGTCGCCGATCGCAATACCCAGCGCTCCACCAGAGGCACCTTCGCCGATGACGATGCAGATGACCGGAACCTTGAGCATAAACATTTCCTTCAGATTCCTCGCGATGGCCTCACCCTGTCCGCGTTCTTCCGCTTCCAGGCCGGGAAAAGCCCCGGGCGTGTCGATAAACGTAACGATTGGTTTTCCGAATTTTTCAGCGAGTTTCATGAGCCTCAGGGCCTTGCGATAGCCCTCAGGATTGGCCATCCCGAAATTCCTGTATTGTCGCTGCTTGGTGTTTCTGCCTTTCTGTTGGCCGATAAGCATATAGGTTTGGCCATCGATCGTTCCCAGACCGCCTACCATGGCTTTGTCATCCTTCACAGCACGGTCGCCGTGGAGTTCAATAAAGTCGGTGGTGATTTCGTAAATGTAATCCAGTGTATACGGGCGGTCAGGGTGACGCGACAATTGGACCCGTTGCCAGCCCGTGAGGTTTTCAAACGTCTCCTTTTTCAGCTGCTCGATCTTCTTTTCGAGGGCCGTAATTGCAGCCTGTACGCCCTTGTCGCTTCCGCGCGCAAGGTGTTTCATGTCCTCCAGCTTCGATTCGAGCTCGGCGATCGGTTTCTCAAAATCCAATAATGTCATGCACTCGTTCGTTACAGGACACAAAATTAACAGAATTTCAAAACTGGGGTATTTTGGGCCTATCGAGGCGGGATTGGTGAATATACTGGCAGGAACGAAATGAAAAAAAGCAGCTACGTCCGTCTAACGCAACTGCCTTTTCAAACGTGTCAGCCTGGGAGTCCCCGAAACGGGCAGGCTAAACGGTCTTGACCCGAAAAAGGCGGATTCAAGCGTTGTGAAAATAGGAAAATGCTGCTTTCCATCACCGTATTTCATGTCACGTATATGAGGATTTCCCGCCAGGAAGCCGCCCCGGGGGGTAGGTGTGTGCGAAAGCCCGCCATCTTTGCGAGCCACGCCACCGGATGGGCGCGGCGTCTAAAGCGCTGTCCATCGTCATTTGAAACCGAATAACGCAATAGCTGCCCGTCCGCCTGTATTATTTATTAACTTAGGTATTCAATGAAGATCCGGCATAAAGAAAGCAGCGTTTTCTTCGACATCCGGCAGGATGGCGACAGCACGCTCCTTGTCGATTCGCGGACAAACCGGGTGCATTCCTTCCGGGAAGCCTACGAGGCGATCTGGTACGCCATTGAGAGTACGCGTATGATCAGTTATGATGCCCTGTCCCCGGCACGACTCGTGGAAATCGCGAAAAAGGCTCATCTTAGCCCCGACCTGATCTCCGCTTCCACCGTCGGCCTCCTGAAAAAGGAAAAGCCAATCCGCACATACTACGACCAGACATTTTTGAAGATACTCTCCCTTTACCGCGCCGGTGCCGGGGAGATCGAGTTGTCAAATTCGACAAACTTTGTGATCGACCACGAGGTGGCAGCGATCCTCCGAACAATTTCCGGTTTGCGATTTACGATGCCGGCTCCGTAATCGTTCAACTCCGCCATTCTCTATTTCAAGGGCGCCTACGCCCGCACCCTGAAAAGACCAAATTTATTGCATTGGATGACGAAAACAACAGCCAAGACAAGACGTTTGATTTTCTGGGCTTTCACCCATTACATGGGCCAGAGTCGCAAAGGGAAGCGTACCCAACCTTGGTACCCTGGGCCTCGGGATTTGGGCCTTGTTCGTTGACTCGGTGGACTGGGAACTGTCAACCGGTTATACGTCATTCGTGCCCCGCGGGTTGTGAAAAAACGTCAAAAATCAGCGCCAAAGTTTGCAAGTCTCGAGTGTTTCTCGAGTGTTTCTCGAGAGTTTCTCGAGAGTTTCTCGAGAGTTTCTCGAGCGAATCTCGAGCGATACTCGAGCGATATTCGAGCGATACTCGAGCGATACTCGAGCGATATTCGAGCGATACTCGAGACTTAT
>CAZIAG010000357.1:0-4446 GCA_964537375.1 uncultured Roseivirgaceae bacterium | reverse complement strand
TATTCGATTTTTTCCCTAAAATTGAAACCCAAAAGGCCTTGCACAAGATCATCGAACAGTTTAGAAAAGAAAACCTTTAATGAACTACGACCTAAAGAACCTGCCTGAGCGGACTACTAAGCCCAGACAATATGGTTTTACTATGGCCATGGACAAGGGTCTCAGCATCCGGGCGGCAGAAGATTTCGTCAGCACCTGCGCAGATCATGTCGACATTGTAAAACTGGGCTGGGCTACATCGTTCGTCACTCCCAATCTAAAAGACAAACTCAACGTCTACAAACAAGCCGGCGTGCCCGTGTATTTCGGAGGAACGCTCTTTGAGGCGTTTGTTATTCGGGATCAGTTTGACGACTACCGACGATTGTTGGACAAATACGGAATGCAGTTCGCAGAAGTGTCGGACGGCTCCATCGACCTCGATCACGATAAGAAATGCGACTACATCAGTAAGCTCTCCGAACAGGTGACGGTATTGTCGGAAGTAGGGTCCAAGGACGCCGACAAGATCATCCCGCCGTATATGTGGATCGACCTGATGCAGAAGGAACTCGACGCAGGCGCCTGGAAAGTGATAGGAGAAGCGCGCGAAGCAGGAACTGTAGGCTTGTTCCGGTCGACCGGCGAGGTGCGTTCCGGTCTCGTACAGGAAATCCTCACAAAAATACCGTTCGAAAAGATTATTTGGGAAGCGCCCCAAAAAGCGCAGCAAGTATGGTTCATCAAGTTGCTGGGCGCAAACGTGAACCTCGGTAACATCGCCCCTGAGGAAGTCATTCCTCTCGAGACCATCCGCCTCGGATTGCGTGGCGATACATTCCTGCACTTCCTCGGCATTGAAAAAACTCGGAACGCAGCCCCGCCTTTCGAGGTGGATTGACATGGTGGCCGCCCGAAGTTGGATAATATGCCGTAAAATTGGTTGTTCTGCAATAATGCCCTATACTTACCCCGTCGATGGACAGATTGCGGGCGGCAAAGGGGGCTCTTTCAACCGGCTAAATTTCCTGAATGGATGGCCTCTTTTCATAAATCCCCTTTGATACTTGCCCTGAGGCAATACGTTGGTGTAGCTTTGCGCCCTGACGCCATCGTATTTTCAAAAAGCCCTTGATGGGCCGGGATTTGACCGCGCCCGAACGGAATGGATTAATGACGCGCAGGAAGGCTTAAACACGAATCTGATCATGCAAAAAGTATTTGGACTAATCGGGCAAACCGTTAGTCACTCCTTCTCCAAGAGTTACTTCGACGAGAAGTTTTTCAGGGAAGGTCTTCGCGACCATCACTATGAGCTATTCCCGCTCAACAACATCACCGAAATCGAAGCACTGTTCCGCGATACCGAAGGTCTCTCCGGCCTCAATGTGACGCTACCCTACAAAGAGCAGGTAATCAAGTTCCTCGATGAAGTCGATGCCGAAGCTCAAAGGATCGGAGCCGTCAACGTAATCAAGATAAAGGATGGAAAGCGGATCGGATACAACACCGATTCGGACGCCTTCTTTGAAACGGTGGCCAAATGGCTACCCAAGGATCGTACTTTCAAAGCGCTGGTCCTGGGATCAGGCGGCTCCTCGAAAGCGGTGCAGGAAGCGCTGGCAAAATTAAGAATAGAATTCAAAGTCGTGTCGCGCGAAAAATCCAAAGGCGACCTCACCTACGAGGAACTTCGAAAGAAGCCAAAACTGCTCACGGAATCACACCTGGTCGTCAACACAACGCCCCTGGGCATGCATCCCAACACCGACACAATGCCACCCATCGATTACGACAAGCTCAACGATAAGCATTATGTCTACGATCTCATTTACAACCCCGCACGGACACTCTTCCTTCAACGGGCGGAAATGAGAGGCGCTACCATAAAGAATGGTCTCGAAATGCTACACGTCCAGGCAGAGAAGTCGTGGACGATCTGGAATAATTGATTTTCCCGGTTCCAGAGGAGGAACCATTCGACGAAATTGAAAGTTTTTACCGTTGCCATATCCTGCTGACATACACTTGTCACCGGGACTTCGTTGATTGCGCACACACCATCGCCTCATGGAATTTAAACTTTACAGCGAATTCGAACCGACGGGAGACCAGCCCCAGGCCATCAAACAACTGGTCGCAGGTATTGAATCGGGCGAGCGCCACCAAACGCTGCTCGGCGTAACCGGCTCCGGGAAAACATTTACGATGGCCAACGTCATCGCGCAATGCAACCGTCCGACATTAGTTCTGAGTCACAACAAAACCCTTGCAGCCCAACTGTACGGGGAATTCAAGCAATTCTTCCCGGAGAACGCCGTCGAGTACTTTATTTCGTATTACGACTATTATCAGCCGGAAGCATATATACCGTCTTCAAACCTCTACATTGAAAAAGATCTCTCCATCAACGAGGAGATCGAAAAACTGAGGTTGAGTGCAACGTCTTCGTTGCTCACTGGTCGCCGCGACGTCGTTGTGGTAGCGTCCGTTTCCTGCATCTACGGTATCGGTAATCCCGATGAATTCGGCAAGAATGTGATTCGCCTCAAGGTGGGCGAAGTGGTCGCACGAAACCGCTTGCTGTTTGCGCTCGTCGACATCCTATATAACCGCACCGAACTGGAATTTAAACGCGGCACATTCCGCGTGAAGGGCGACACCGTCGACATCTTCCTGGCTTATGCAGACTACGCTGTGCGGGTGTACTTCTGGGGCGACGAAATCGAATCTATCCAACGGATCGATCCACAGTCCGGCAAAAAGATCTCCGACGAGACCACGGTAACGATCTACCCCGCGAACCTTTTCGTCACCGGCAAGGAAGTCCTGCATACCGCCATCCGCGAGATCCAGGACGACCTCGTCACACAAGTGACGATGTTCGAGGGCGAACTTCGTCACCTGGAGGCTAAGCGCCTCAAGGAACGCACGGAGTTTGACCTCGAGATGATGCGTGAACTCGGCTACTGCTCCGGTATTGAAAACTATTCGCGTTACTTCGACCGGCGGCGACCCGGCGCGAGACCGTTCTGCCTGATCGATTACTTCCCCGACGACTTCCTGATGATCATCGACGAGAGTCACGTTACCGTTCCGCAAATACGCGCCATGTGGGGCGGCGATCGCTCGCGCAAGGTCAACCTGGTCGACTACGGTTTCCGCCTTCCTTCGGCACTGGATAACCGCCCGTTGACGTTCAACGAATTCGAGGCCTTGGTGAACCAGGTGATCTATGTCAGCGCCACGCCGAGCGAATACGAACTACGAAAATCGGAAGGTATTGTCGTGGAACAATTGATTCGCCCGACAGGTCTGTTGGATCCCGAGATAGACGTGAGGCCAAGCAAAAACCAGATAGACGATCTCCTGGACGAGATCGACGAACGCGTCAAGAAGAAAGAGCGTGTTCTCGTTACAACCCTCACGAAGAGAATGGCAGAAGAACTTACTAAATTCCTGGACCGAGCCGGAGTCAAATGCCGCTATATACATTCCGAAGTGCATACGCTCGAACGTGTCGAACTACTGCGCGAACTTCGCCTGGGTGTCTATGATGTACTGGTAGGTGTTAACCTGTTGAGAGAGGGGCTCGACCTGCCCGAGGTGTCTCTCGTCGCAATACTGGATGCCGACAAGGAAGGATTCTTGCGAAACCAACGATCGCTGGTGCAGACTATTGGCCGTGCAGCACGCAACGAAAACGGAAAAGTGATCATGTACGCCGACGAAATTACCGAGTCCATGCAGATCGCTATCGAAGAAACGAACCGCCGGAGAAAAGTCCAGATGGATTACAACCTCGCCCACGGCATCGTTCCAAAGACAGTATTAAAATCAAAAGAAGCAATCCTCGGCCAGACCAAAGTAGCCGATTCAAAGAAGAGCAAAGCTCGTTACTACGTCGAGAACGAAGAAACCACGCTTGCTGCCGACCCGGTGGTTGCCTACCTCTCGAAAGAGGAGTTGGTCAAGATGGCCGACCGCACCCGCAAGGCAATGGAGAAAGCGGCCAAAGAACTCGAATTCATGGAGGCCGCAAGATTGAGGGATGAATATATGGCGTTGCAAAAGTTGATCGAGGAAAAACGGTGATTGAATCTGGTCGCCGGATACAAAACCAGAAACGACACACCTTGGCAATCCTGAGCGTTCGCCCTGAACGCGGAACTTTTTCCGTTATCTTTGCAAATGGACTATCCGGTTCTCGACGTACTTCCCCAACTAAAGTCTGCACTAACCAACAACGGGATCGTTATCCTGCAGGCACCACCCGGCGCGGGGAAATCCACTGTCGTCCCGTTGCAACTCATCAATGAATCGTGGCTCTCGGGAAAGAAGATCGTCATGCTCGAACCGCGTCGGCTTGCTGCACGATCCGTGGCGATGCGTATGTCGGAACTCCTCGGTGAAAACATTGGTAGGACTACCGGATACCGCGTGCGCTTCGAAAGCAAGATCAGCGAG
>CAZIAG010000356.1:0-4447 GCA_964537375.1 uncultured Roseivirgaceae bacterium | reverse complement strand
GCAGGAACGGTGCTCACCGGCCTGCTGGCTCAGGAACTCCCCAATCTTCTCCCTGCCATCTTCACCAAGCCCAGCGCCGTACCGTTCCTCGACTCGTTCATTACCGTGGTCAGTATCATCGCGACATTCTACATGATCCAGAAAAAGGTTGAATGCTGGATCATGTGGCTACTGGTCGACATGGTGGCCACGTACGTCTACTTCTCGAGGGACATCAAACTCTACGCGGTATTGTACCTCGTATTCTGTTTCATCGCCGCGTTCGGACTTTGGAACTGGATCAGAGAGTACCGGTCGTACAAAAGGTAACCTGTTTATTTGCCGTATGACTTCCTCAACCGTCACGTTACGGCGTTCCTCGTTGGAAATTCGCAGCGATCACACCAAGAAACATGATTTAACCTACGACGGGCAAATTGAAACGGGTTGGAGAAAGAATTCTAGATTTTCCTTGCTTCGACAGCCGGCAGTTCTTCAGACAAGCCAACCCGGTATCCCCTGACGGCATAAAACAGCATAAACAGGTAACACGGCAGCATAACCAAATAGGCCATCTGACGGTCTGCCAGGTCAGCTACCTTTCCGTACGCCAGAGGAAGCAGGGCCCCGCCGACGATACCCATAATGAGCAGGGCTGATCCCATCTTCGTAAAACGGCCCAGTTTGTCAATCGCCAATGGCCAGATGGAAGGCCAGATGGGAGCATGCGCAAAGCTCAGCAGAACGATGAACGCTATCGACAACCACCCCGACGTCATCATCGCGGCAACGGTAAAAACAAACCCAAGAATGGCACACCACATGAGCGCGATTCGCTGCGAAATGTACTTGGGGATGACAGCGATCCCAACGAAATAACCCGCAATCAGGGCCATCAAACTGTAGACGCCAAAGTTGCCCGCAGTCTCCATGTCGAAGCCCTGGAATTGTCCGTACAGCAGGATGCCGTCAATGGCGATCACCTCAACGCCGACATAGGTGAAGATGCAGATTACTCCCAGCACAAGGTGAGGATACTCCAGCGCTGAACGCTTCCCATGTACAGTCTCTCCTCCTTCCTCGTCAGCCTCCGGATTCACTTCCGGCAGATGGGCCTTCAATACCATAAACGCCAGCGCAAACAGCACAATCGCCATGATGACATATGGAGTAATCACCCGCGCGGCCAGCAAATCTAGTTCAGCGGCAAGCTCACTGCCTGAAAGCGAGCTTATGCGTTTCGAAACTTCCTGCGTATCGCTGAAGAGAAGGTTGACCAGAAGGAGAATACCGATGGCTCCTGCGATCTTGTTGGCCACGCCCATGATACTGATCCGTTTTGCCGCGCTTTCAATCGGACCAAGGATGGTGACATACGGGTTGGATGCGGTTTGCAGGAGCGTTAAACCTGTTCCCTGGGCAAAAAGACCCAGAAGGAACAGCGGGTAGTATCTCAAGTGCGCAGCTGGAATAAAAATCAACGATCCAACAGCCATAACGACAAGCCCCACGGACATGCCGCGCGCAAACCCAATACGTTTGAGGATAGCCGACGAGGGGATGGCCATCACGAAATAGGAAATGTAGAACGCAAATGTGACGAAGTAAGCCTGGAAGTCGGTGAGTTCACAAACCTGTTTAAGGAATGGAATAAGGACGTTGTTCAACCAGGTGACAAAGCCGAAAATGAAAAACAATGTCCCGATGATCATCATCGGAAAAACATATGACCGCTGGTTAGATGTCATGCGTAACAGGTTAGGTTTTTCAACACTTGTGTGCGATCCGGCACACAGATTTCATTTAAAGCCTTATTTTTGGGCCTTTATTTCAAGTTCAAATCAACTTAACGCGCCAGTGTTTGCGCACACAAGCCCAAAATAGAGAAAAGAATGGAGAAACCAACAACGCCTCATCAAAAACTGACACTATTGGTGCTGGCCGCCGGCATTGGGAGTCGCTACGGTGGAATCAAGCAGATCGACGGGTTCGGACCGAATGGTGAAACGATCATGGACTATTCTCTCTTCGATGCCATCCGGGCCGGGTTTAGCAAGGTGGTTTTTATCGTGAGGGATGAAATCCTCGAGGCGGTAAGGGAAAAGTTCGCCCCGAAATTGAAGGGAAAGATCGATGTCGACTTCGTGGTTCAGGCGTTGGACAAGTTGATCCCGGCAGAATTCACGAACCCGGAGCGACAGAAACCCTGGGGAACGGGGCACGCTATGCTCTGCGCGCGGGAAGCAATCAATGAACCGTTTGTCGTGATCAACGCCGACGACTTCTATGGCAAGGACGCATTCCAGTCCATTGCCGATTTTTTTCATAAAGATCAAACTGGCGCGCATGCGATGGTCGGATATACTTTGGAAAACGTACTCTCCGAACACGGGAGCGTATCGCGTGGTGTAGGCGAAACCGACAGCGAGGGATTTCTCAAGTCAGTGGTCGAACGCACGACAATCGTCAAGGAAAACGAAAAGATCCTGGCCAGGGAAAAATCGGGCGATCTCGAACTGCACCCAGACGCCCCCACGTCGATGAACTTCTGGGGCTTTCGTCCGGAAGTATTTCAATTCGCCCATGACCTCTTCCTGCAATTCCTTAAAGAGAACCACACAAACATCAAGGCCGAGTTCTACATTCCATTGGTCGTGAATGCCTTGATCCAGCAAAACGAGGGACGTGTGAAAGTCCTCGGCGGAGGCAACATATGGTTTGGCGTCACTTATAAAGAGGACAAGGAAGCCGTATCACGCCGAATAAAAGAATTGGTGGAATCAGGTCAATACCCGGCACGGCTCTGGACCTGAGCAGCGCCGCGATTAGCGACGAAGTTCACAACCAACGGCGGGTCTACTCTACAAGTTTCTTCATTCCCTCCATAACTGAAGCCCAGTTAATTTCGGAATGTCTGGCGCGCTCTGCGTCGTAGTTGGATTGAGTGATCACCAGGCGTGTACCCTCCTCCACAGGGCTGACTTCATAGATCACCATGAGGTAGTTTTCAGGTTTGTCTTCCATCTGCGCCCAACTGCTGAGATAGCTGAATGACAACCGTCGGTTCGCCTCGTATTCGAGTACGTGGCCCTTGTCGACATAGCCCTTGCCTTCGTAATCACCGCGCCAAAATATCGGACTGCCGACTTTCCAATCGGTGTCGAGATCTGAACCAAAAAAATACTTTTTCACCATTTCCGGATTTGTGAGCGCATCCCATACTTTTTCAACCGGCGCTTTAACAACCGTAGTGTACGTAGCCAAATGATTCTTTTGCATATATAATCCCCTTTTTTCAGTAAGGAACGAAGGACAAGTGACAACGCTATGTCAGGAGCATTTGAAGCTCAAAAAGAATGCCTTTCACAAGGCTTATTATCTGACGGCGGATCAACCACAGGGTTGTTTCGTTAGTTAATGGGTGAACATCGGCCTCTTGACCGCTAACCGGCCATTTTCGAAATGGGATTTTTCATAAATTCGGTACCGGAACCATCCGCACACAACCCCTTCTGGCCATATGAACCGAATAACTCTTCGATTCCTTTTCATCTATTTCCTCCTGTTCACGTCACCGATCTATTGGTTTTACAGGATACCGGGCCTGTCGCATGCAGGTGAATACTACTTCGAAGCAGAGTCCTGGATCGTTCACGTGGTGAATAAATACCTGTTGCACATCAAGGATGAACTGAACATAGATGGGGGTGGCAGTGGCGATACTTCCTATTCATGGGCGTTATTTTATACATCGATTATCCTGGCCGCCTTTGGTGCTCTCATCTGGAGCGTGGTCGATCGGAAAAGGAAAACGAGTTATCGGACGCTGGATTTTATCCTGAGAAACATCGTGCGGTATTATGTTGCCCTTACTGCGTTCCTGTATGGCGTGATCAAGTTGTTCGTCCTCCAGATGCCGTTCCCCAATCTCAGTCAACTCGCCACTCCCCTGGGCGACTATTTGCCCATGCGTTTGTCGTGGATGTTTTTGGGTTATTCCAGCACCTATCAAATATTTTCCGGCGTGATGGAACTCGCCGTGGCGTTGCTGCTCCTCTACCGGAAGACGGTCACCTTTGGGGCGTTACTGGGTGCCGGCGTATTTACCAATGTCTTTATCCTAAACATTAGCTACGACATCCCGGTAAAACTCTACTCCATGCAACTGCTAATCAGTTGTGTCTTTTTGATCGCGCTCGACTGGAAGAGATGTCTGAATTTCTTCGTTTTGAACAAACCCGCCGAGCCGACCGACGCGTACGAATTTCCGGCAACCCGCAAGTGGCAACGCATCGGACGCATCGTGTGGAAGATTGCCTTCGTCGTGTTGTTTATTATCATACCGTTTAACGACACCCTAAACCGATACGAGATAGTGAACAGCGCGACCGAAGTAAAGCCAGTTCGCATGGGCGTCTACAGCATACAGAAATTCGCTGTAAACGGCGACACGACATTGATTTCATAT
>CAZIAG010000355.1:0-4449 GCA_964537375.1 uncultured Roseivirgaceae bacterium | reverse complement strand
ACCTGGACGCATCGCTGCTCGGCAACATGCACATGCGTGAGAACGTGTGGAAAAGACAGACCTCCAACATCGAGATTATTGTTCCGGTGACCGATAATCCCTATTTACCACTTGAGCAGCTTGATCCAGGTGCAGGAGTGTAATTTCTTCCCTTGGCCGTTGAACGTTGAGCGTTGAAGGTTGTTTGCGTGGAAAAATACTTCCGTCCCTCTGCCGGCCTAGCCGACTTTTTTATCTTTGTTCGTTATGGCTGAAGCGAAAACCACTACGGAAACCCCGCTGATGAAGCAGTACAACGCCATCAAGGCGAAGTACCCGGGAGCCCTCCTGCTTTTCAGGGTTGGAGATTTTTACGAGACGTTCGGACAGGATGCCATCGCGGCCAGCAAAGTACTCGACATCGTGCTGACGAAACGCGGAAACGGATCGGCATCGGAGATTGAACTTGCCGGTTTTCCACATCACGCCCTCGATTCATATCTGCCAAAACTCGTGCGCGCCGGTCACCGTGTCGCTATCTGCGATCAGCTTGAAGATCCGCGCTTTGTTAAGGGTATCGTCAAGCGCGGCGTGACGGAACTCGTGACGCCGGGCCTTTCATTCAACGACAATGTTCTTGATCGCAAACAAAACAATTTCCTCTGCTCCGTGTTTGCCGGGAAAGATCAGCTCGGCGTTTCGTTCCTGGATGTCTCCACCGGCGAGTTTTACGCGGCTCAGGGAAACGAAAATTACGTGCTGAAACTGATCCAGGGTTTCGCTCCTTCGGAGATTATCTTCAGCAAGAGTTCACGGGAGCGATTCGAAAAACTCTTCCGCGACGAGTACAACGTCTTTGCACTGGATGAATGGGTGTATGGATTTGAATACGCGTACGAAAAACTGGTCAACCACTTCCGCACGGCGTCGCTGAAGGGATTTGGTATCGAGGGCCTGGGCGAATCCATCATCGCGGCAGGAGCGATCCTTCACTACCTGGAGGAAACCGAGCACAAAGACACCTCTCATATCGCGGCCATCTCCCGGATCGATGAAGACCGGTACGTCTGGCTCGACAAATTCACCATTCGCAACCTCGAACTGGTATCCCCACAGCATGAAGGCGGAGTTCCGCTGATCGAGATACTTGACCAGACGGTAACGCCGATGGGGTCGCGACAACTGCGAAAATGGACGATCCTCCCATTAAAGGATAAAGTTGCCATCGACGAGCGCCTGAGCGTAGTGGACACCTTTTTCCGCGACGAAGAGTTGGCGGAGAAGGTCCGCGAGCCCCTTCGCCAGGTAGCAGATCTTGAGCGATTGATTTCAAAGGTGGCGGTGAACCGGATCAACCCCAGGGAAATGTTGCAGCTGAAAAGGTCGTTGAGCTGTATCGTGCCCATCCGCCTGGCGTTGAAGGACCATGCTTCGCCCCAACTGCAGAAGCTCGCCGACCAGCTTCACCCTTGTGAGTTTCTCCTGGATAAGATTGAACGCGAACTCCGCGACGACGTTCCCATCAATACCAACCAGGGCGGACTAATCCGTGAGGGAGTTGATGCCGAACGCGATGAATTGCACAAGATCGCTTTTTCGGGAAAGGACTTTCTGCTGCAGATTCAGAAGCGCGAGATCGAACGTACGGGGATCTCTTCGTTGAAGATTTCCTACAACAAAGTGTTTGGCTATTACCTCGAGGTGAGCAACGCCAACAAGGATAAGGTGCCGTCGGACTGGATCCGAAAACAAACGCTGGTCAACGCGGAGCGATTTATCACGGAAGAGCTGAAGGTGTATGAGGAGAAGATTCTTCACGCGGAGGAGAAACTGGTGGTCATAGAGCAGCGCATCTTTAATGAACTTGTCCATCACGCCGCGGGCTTTATTCCGCAGATCCAGCAAAACGCGCGGGTCATCGCGCAAGTCGATTGCCTGCTGTCGTTCGCCACGGTTGCGAAGGCCAACAAGTATTGTAAGCCCGAGATCAACGAATCGCTTGTTGTCGACATAAAAGGCGGTCGCCACCCGGTGATTGAAAAACAACTGCCCATCGGCGAAAGCTATGTTCCCAACGATATCCATCTCGACAGCGACAAGGAACAGATCCTCATCATCACCGGTCCGAACATGGCGGGTAAGTCGGCCTTGTTGAGACAGACGGCCCTGATCGTGCTGATGGCGCAGATGGGGTCGTTTGTCCCTGCAGAAAGGGCTGACATCGGGATCGTCGACAAGATATTCACCCGCGTGGGCGCTTCGGACAATCTTTCGCGGGGCGAGTCTACCTTCATGGTGGAGATGACCGAGACGGCGAGTATCCTCAATAACCTCAGTGACCGAAGCCTTGTGCTCATGGACGAGATCGGTCGCGGGACGAGCACCTATGACGGCGTCTCCATCGCGTGGGCCATCGTTGAATATCTTCACAACCACAGCGCAAGGGAAGCTAAACCGAAGACCTTATTTGCTACCCACTACCACGAGCTCAACCAACTGGCCGAAGACCTTCCGCGGGTGAAGAACTACAACGTTTCGGTGAAAGAAGTAGGTGACAAGATCATCTTCATGCGCAAGCTTAAGGAAGGTGGCAGCGAGCACAGCTTCGGGATTCACGTTGCTCAGCTGGCCGGCATGCCCAATAAGGTGGTGTTCCGGGCCAATGAGATCCTTCACTTCCTGGAGAAGGACAAGCACCGCAATGAGCGCGAGAAAATGCAGGACGTACCGAAAGCGTCACCGCAGATGGCGTTGTTTGAAACCGATCCGCGGTTCAAGGTGATTGAGGAGATGTTGTCGAAGACCGACATCAACACGATTAGTCCCGTTGAAGCGCTGCTGAAACTCAACGAGGTGATTACGGCACTTAAGAAGAAAGGGTAGCCTTTGGGTTCCGTTTCCCTGTCCGATGTTTCGGAACCGCCCCGTCAACTCCATTCAAAAAAATAGATCCGGAAGACAGACGCACGCTCGGTGCTCGAAGAGGCCTTTGTCGAAATGGAGTTCCCTTCGAGCTCGCTTCGCCCTTGTAGTGTACTCTGCCTCACGGGAGATTCGGTTTGCGATCAGAGCGGGCTCGATTACACGCAACGTGCGCCAAGCGCGCAAAGGAGGCGCAAAGGCTCAAACCGCTGTCGTATGTCGACCGCGGCTCCACGCTGTTTCGTCGGGGCGTGGACGATCGACCTAACGGGCGTTGTTCCCCAAATTGGTCAGCCGGTGAGTCGTAAAATTTACCGATGTGCGGGAATGATTTCTCGGCATAACCTCCGATTTTTGTATCCGGGTTCGTGGGTGAATACAGCAGACGCGTGCGGACTTGGGAATATTTTTTTCTGCTGGTTGCATTAAGTATGAGTCAGACTACATTAACGCCGGAAGTCCGCCGGAAGCCGGTTCTCACCCAGGAACTTACTTTCCTGGCTGTTCATCTCTTGCCACTCGCTGCGATCTGGACGGGCGCCACGCTGTTCGACTGGATCGTGTGTGGGGCCCTGTATGTTTTCAGAATGTTTTGGGTAACCGGAGGTTATCATCGCTACTTTGCCCACAAGTCGTATAAGACGTCTCGTTGGTTTCAGTTCGTGATCGCCTTTATGGCGCAGACCTCGGCACAGAAGGGCGCGCTTTGGTGGGCTGCCCATCACCGCCATCATCACCGGCATAGCGATACGCCGGCTGATCCTCATTCGATGAAGATCTACGGCTTTTGGTATTCGCACGTTGGCTGGATTGTCGGGCCGGATTTCAAGGAGACGGATTACAAGACCATCGGCGACTACGCGAAGTATCCGGAGCTGGTGTGGCTGAACAAATATTACCTCGTCCCACCCTTCATCCTCGCTATTGCTGTTATGGCGCTGGGCGCTGTGGTGAACGGAGGAAGCATCGCCATGTTCTTCACGCACCACGGATTCTCGACCTTGTTTATCGGGTTCTTCCTCAGCACGGTGATCCTCTACCACGGTACCTTTTCGATCAACTCGATCATGCACAAGTTCGGAACACAGCGATATGAGTCGAATGACGAATCGCGGAACAGTTTGTGGCTAGCGTTGCTGACACTGGGCGAAGGATGGCACAACAACCATCACTATTATGAGACAGCGGGCCGGCAGGGATTCTTCTGGTGGGAGATCGACATCACGTATTACATCCTGAAAGGGATGCAGGCTGTCGGGTTGATCTGGGATTTGAAAGGCGTGCCCAAGCACATCAAGTATTCGCGCAACAAGCAACACGCGGCGGAGTTGAAGAAGAAGTTCGCGGAGTCGCAGAAGGCGGCGTGAAATGTTCAACGTTCAAGGTAAACCACTGGAGGCCCAAAGCCAGGAAACAGTTAATGTTTCCGGTTCCGTGTTTCTTGTTTCTGCCTAAACGAATAAAAACCAACACGCCTGCCGTTGGTCTCTCGTACCCGGGACGGGAGTCGAACCCGTACAGCCATTACTGGCCACAGGATTTTAAGTC
>CAZIAG010000354.1:0-4458 GCA_964537375.1 uncultured Roseivirgaceae bacterium | reverse complement strand
TTTACCAGGTCGTACCAATTCTTGCCGAATCTTACCAAATCAAACAAAGTTTTGCGAAGTTTTACCATTTCGTGCGAATTCTTGCCAAACCTTACCAATTTCTGCAACCGCGTCTCAACGTTGCGCTCAACCCTTGCGTTAGTGCAGTAGGTGGACAGGCCCAGGGAACAAGGAACAAGGAACAAGACCCAGGGAACAGGGAACGAGGACAAAGGCCGAAGGCCAAGGAACCTGGACCACGGAACAAGAAACAAGAAACATGGAACAACAAGAAACAAAGAACACGGAACACGGAACAAGTTAAAGTCACCGATTTGTTTACCCCCCGCGGCATTCATTGTCGTAACTTTTCCTCAATGAATGCAAGTATCAGGTGTGTACGCTGGAAAGAAGTAACGCCTCCTTCCAGGATCGTCGTGATTCGCTTTCACGCACTCGGTGACATGGTAATCACGCTCCCTTTCCTGGAAGCGATCAAGCGGAATTGTCCCGAAACAAATCTACATCTGCTCACCCGGCGGGACGTAAGCGCTATCCCGGAAAGTCTCCCGTTCATCGACAAAGTTTACAAGATCGGGGGATCGCGGTCTGCGTTTGTTCATTTGCTCAATGCGCTGTGGACGCTCAGACAACTCATCTGGCATCGATACGACGCAGTGATCGACCTGCAGAACAATTGGATCAGTCGCCTTGCACGCCGCCTCTTACGACCACGCGCATGGTGTGAGTTCGATAAGTTCAGTCCGATGCCGGCGAGCGAACGTACCCGTCAAACGATCGAAGCCCTTTGGGACTGGAACATTAAACCGACCTATCGGTTTGTAGATGGTGATCATCGTTCGGCGATAGACAACAAGATACTCCTTGAAAACGGCTGGCGAAACGACCACGACCTCGTCGTGCTGAACCCTGCCGGGTACTGCAGTTCACGTGAATGGCCACTCACCCATTATGTCGCTTTCGCCAGGAAATGGCAATCCCACATCAACTCCATGACACAATTCCTGTTGCTGTTGATGCCGTCGCATCTGCAGAAAGCGCGCTATATTAAGAACGAACTGGGTGACGACTGTGTGGACCTCACCGGAAAAGCAGGGCAAGCCGACGCCTTCCGGATACTGGCGCATTGTCGTTTGGTGTTATCTGAAGATTCCGGCCTGATGCATATGGCGTGGACTCAAGGCGTCCCAACGCTGGCGTTATTCAGCTCCAGTCGAAAGGATTGGTCGGCACCTCAGGGAGATTGGTCCTTGTGCCTGGATTCTTCGGATCTTCCTTGCGGACCGTGCCAGAGAGAAGTATGTAAATTTGGAGACAACCGCTGCCTGACACGCTATTCACCTGAATTCGTGCTGGAAAAAGCGAAAGCATTAGTATCGGGCAAATGATGATCTTCACCGCCTATCGCAATTATCCCTTTCCTGTCCCTGCAAGAGTTAAGTTCTTTAATATTCTTCGTTACCCGTTTTCGTTTTCGGTATTGGAAAAATTTCTGCTCCGCAGGCTTCAGGGACGTAAAAACAAATTCTGGAAAAGATTTATTCCACCGCTGTATTTCTATCGCGCAAACTCAATACGTGATGTCGTGCGTCACGGCATTCGTCTTCACCTGGACATCAGTAAACTCCTGGATCATGCCTTGTATTTCCACAATGATAAGGATCTCGCATGGGAACGTCTCTTCACCTTACTGAAACCTGACTTTCACGTGATCGACGGCGGTGCAAATATTGGGTTTTTGTCCCTGATGTTCGCACAACGCTGTCCGGAGGGATTTGTCTATGCGTTTGAACCGGACAGCGACACATTTTCCTTTCTCTCCCGGAACGTAGACTTAAATAATCACTCAAACGTAAAATGTTTTCGACTTGGTCTTGGACGCCAAAAGGGAACGGGTCGCCTCTACAAAATTTACCGACAGAACCCCGGCGCAAACCGTATTCTGAACTCTTCCCCCGCCAATGAGCTTCCTTCCGAAGTTGTAGAGGTGGTCGCTCTTGACGAACTTCACGAAACGGGTGCCTTCAAAAAGATCAACCTGATCAAACTTGACATCGAAGGGTTTGAACTGCATGCACTATACGGCGCAAGGAAGGTGATTAAACTATTCAGACCAATCCTCTTTATCGAATTGGTCGATGAAAATTTGAACGAACAGAATTGCACCGCCATCGAGGTGCTGGACCTTTTGCGGCAAATGAACTACCATGTCTACGATGCCAAAAACATGAAGCCCCTCCCGAAATCCGAGCAATACTACACCGACCTCGTATGCCTTCCCCGAAACGAATGAAGAGGATCGCGATATTTATTCACGGCGGCATCGCAGGCGGATCCTTTGGTCAAGGGCAACCCAATATCCGCGACTGGGTATTGCACCTTGCTGCGAAATATGAAGTGGACGCATTCGTAAACGATCCCACCGAAGGGACAATTCAACATGATCACCTGAACCTGCGAACAGCTCCGATAGCCTTTCCCTGGCGATGGTCGAGGTGGTTGTATCTTGCACTTTCCTTCCTCTGGCGTCAGCGAACGAAAAAATATTCCCTCGTGTACGCTTTCTGGGGATATCCCTCGGGGCCGATCGCAACGGCGTTGGGAAGTCTTCTCAATATCTCTTCCATCATTCACCTTCAGGGAGGAGATGCTGTGCGAATGGACGTCCCAAAGTACGGGGTATTTGCGTTTCCTTTTGTTGCGCGACTATGTCGATGGGCATACCGACGTTGTTCAACGCTCATCGTGCTCACCGAATTCCAGGCCGCATGCCTTAAGGCAAATGGTATCGCGAGGGAACCGAAAGTCATCCCATTCGGCGTTGACCTCTCAAAGTTTCCGTTCCGCACGAAGATTCTTGCTGACAAGGTGGTCCGGTTTCTTCACGTGGGAAACCTCACACCGGTCAAGGGTCAGAACATGATGCTTCGTGTGTTTCATCGCGTTGCGAGCGTTGTGCCCTCGGAGTTGGTCGTCGTCGGTCCTGATCACTATGCCGGGAGGCTCCAATCGTTGTGCCGGGAACTTGGTATTGAAAATTCCGTACAGTTCGTCGGCGCAATTCCACACGAACAATTGCCGCGCTATTACCAGCAAGCGGATATATTTCTTCACACGCCCCTTTACGAAGGGCAAGGGCTCGTCTTCGCTGAGGCCGCCGCATCGGGGACCCTGATTGCCGGAACGCAGGTAGGCATGCTTGCCGATATCGGTGACGAGTGTGGACTGATCGTTTGTCCAGGGCAAATCGAAGAACTCGCGGAAAAGATAATCAACACAATCCGCGACCCCGTAAGAACAGAAGCAATACGCCACGCAGCGTATGAAAAAGTGCGGAACTACGAAGTGGAAAAGACTTATTCGCTTCTGCTCAAAGAAGTAGATACAGCGACCGATTTCCGTTCCGAAATACACCCTTCGATTCAATGAGACCTGAAAGAAAAAAACGAATCGCGTATCTCGGCAGGGCGGGTCACACCATTCCTTCACTCAGCCTGTTGCTCAACCGCCTGGCGGAAGACCATGTCATCACCGTTTATTCGGAGGTGCCGATCGATCCCGCCTGGCAACAACAGCCGCATCGTTATCGCCTCACTGGTTTCAAAGCGAGCATTTTGCCGCGACGTCTCCGGGAAATGATCTTCATATGCTTTATGTTGATTGAACAGATCAGGAACAGGTTTGACGTCATTCATGCGCACTCAACCTACCCGACGGGCTTTGCGGCAGTCATTCTCCAAAAGCTATTCGGCGTTCCGGCCGTCGTGAGTCTTGACGGCGCAGAAGCGTCCGTCTTGCCGGAGATCAAGTTTGGCGACCTCGTAAGCAAACGTCGCAGGCAGATCAACCGCTGGGTGATCAACAACGCCAGATCCGTGACGGCGTTGACAGAATTCCAGCGCAAGGAAGTGCAAGGAAACCTCGACGTCAAGAGGGCCGTCACCGTAGTTCCGCGGGGAATAGATCTTAATCTTTTTTTTCGCGAACGCGCTGATAAAGTGGCCACACCCACGCAACTCCTCGCGGTGGGTTACATCAACGCGATCAAGGATTATCATACACTGCTTGACGCCTTTGTGATGATCAGAAGAACGAAAGATTGTCATCTCACCATCGTCGGTCGTGACTACTCCAACGGTGAAATTGTCGACCGCGCCCGTAAGCTTGGCGTATTGCCACACATCACGTGGAAAGAACATATTCCGTACGAAAGCATGCCTGCGTATTATCGCAATGCAGATATGCTTTTACACACATCACTGTACGAAAGCCAGGGAATGGTCGTTGTTGAGGCCATGGCTTCCGGTGTGGTAGTGTGCGGGACCGACGTCGGAATAATTCACGATCTTCGGGGTCAATGTTGCATCGCTGTTCCCCCACGAAGTCCTGAATTACTGGCGGAACAAGTGACAGGATTGCTTGCAGACGAACTCGCGATGGCGACGATTCGAAAAAATG